>CAYVSB010000024.1:0-8154 GCA_964452855.1 Candidatus Woesearchaeota archaeon | reverse complement strand
CCGCCAATAACAAGACAATCTGCTGGTATATTCCCCTGCAGAGGCTGGCAATAAGGAGATTTTATGTTCAGGGAGCCTGTATGGAGCCAGTTTTCATAAATCATTCAAATCACTTCTTTATATAATATTAAACAAAAATGAATTTAAAAAATGTCTTATTCCAGAACATCACAAAAAAAAACGCCCAGTGCAGGAATCGAACCTGCGAACCCCGAAGGGTCGGGATTTTTGTGTTATTTGAAACCTAGCAATCCCGTGCAATACCATTATGCGAACTGGGCATAAATCTTTCTGTTTTTTAAAGAATTTAAAGGTTTGGATTTACAATATTCAATTTTAATATTCATGCGTATTTGAATGGAAAGGCAGCCACTTGAAGAGATTTGTCTTTGGAGGCTCTTTAATTTTGCCCCATTTTATCATTTTCCATATTCTTTCATTAATGAAATAAAGAGGCATTTTTATCAGCGTTATTATAAAACCAAATTTTATGGACGCAACTATTCCCCCATAAAGATAATAAAAAAGAAGAGATGTCAGGACAAAAGTTAGTCCTTCCCATAAAACACCTTTTACAAAACTTCTTACAAATGTGGAAGGCATAGCTATATTTTACATTACCTCTTTTGATATTAACCCTTAAATTATATATAAACCTATCTTTGGAAGCTTAGGAATACTAAACCCGCTAATGACAAAATGAAGATTAAATTAATTATAAATATTCATAAAAATTGATATCCGAAGTTGTTTGTGATTAGCAATAGATTATTTTTAGATATCGCTGGTTTTTTTGAAGGAAAGATAAAGCTTGTTAAGAATGGAAAGGATTTTGTCGCGGTGTTCTGCAGGACCAAGACCTTTCCAGTCAAGAAGCACAAAGTCAATCTCTTCCTCTGTCTTTTCAATTGCTTCCTTTATCATCTCCTCTGTAATGGGAAAGACATATTTTGAAAGTACATGGGAGATTGCGACATTTGACGCTTTCTGGATTTTTATGAAGGAAGGACAATAATGAGGACCGCCTATTGCAAAAGCAACCTCATTGTAAGGATTTGGCTTGAATTCTTTTATCATCTCAAATATTGTGATTGCAACGGCAAATCCTGCCCTTGGGTCTTTCCACTCTGTCTCAGTTGAACCTATTTCAATGAATATGCAGGGCTTGTCTATTGCTGGACCATGATGGGTTGCCTCCATTGTGACGTTGTATTCCTTAAGAAAATGCTTCTCGGCATTGGAAATCAGCCTTTCAAACATCTGCTTGTAAAAGACAGCTGATGAACGGCATGCAAATCCTTTTTCTCCGCCATAAAGCGCATCGCGGAAGTTTCCAGGAGAATGAACTGAAAGAGTCTTTTCAGGCTTTTCAGACTGGTGTTTTGATGCAAATATTATGAAGTCATAGCTGTTTATCCTATCAATGTCAAGGCTTTTCGTATCTGTTATATCTCCATCCACAAGATAAAAGTCAAATCCAGGAGCCTGTTTTATTGCAGAGGCAACAGGATTTTCCCTGAACTGGCTCAGCTGGGTTGTTATGTTTATCCCTGCCCTGTCCTTCTTGCTTGCCACAACAAGGTATTTGTTATATGTCATTATTCTAAGAGAAGCCTGCAAGTTTTAAAGTTTATTGAACTGAAGAGCAACAACTATTAAAAAGAGATATCCATCAAAGGACATAAATGCTTATTAATCGCTGATTTATATTTTCCAAATGGAAATCACGTCGGAATATGAGACCTTTGGAAGAGAGGTTGAATTTGACGAAATCAAAAGTGTTAAGAAGATAATTCAGCCTGGAATTTTAAGCAAATCTTCTCTTTTCAACCCGGAAAAATTGAAATGGGCTCTCCAAGAGATTTCGTGGCAACAAAAAGAAGATATAGCTGTCTATTTCAGAAACGTTTCGGGAAACATTGAATATAAGGATATTAACAAAAAAAGAAAATGGTGGGACATGATTCAAGAATTCAGCTCGCTTTTAGGCAACATGGAATTTCCAGCTGGTCTTAAAATGGAATATTGGCATAATCCGGATAACAATTCTTTTTCTTCATCAGAATTCAAAAAAGATAACACTTACCAGGCATTCATACAATTATTCAACAATGCAATTCAGGGATTTTCTGGTTTTGTTAACGAAAATAATACAGGAATATGGCTTACCTCACACTACACGAACATTGAAACCCTTAAGCCAGGAGAGGAAGTAATTGAGAGTCAAAAAACATTGTGGACTGGGAATAGGAAGGATTTTTTGCAATCCGCCTATATCTTTAATAAAGCGATTGAGGAAATGGAGAGGACAGTAAAAGCTGAATTTAATGGATACAATCATAAATCCATGGAAGTACGAATCATTTCTCCAGCAGGCAAAGCACTTGTTGGAAGGCTGGTTGACGATAGCAGTGTGACACTTCTTGTAGACCATTCATCGCTGGAGCAAATAGTAAAAGAGCATAATCAAAAGAGAAACGTAGAGGTTTAAGCCTTAATAGTTTGATTAAAAGGAACAGGCTCATATTCTCTGGCAAATTTATCTAATGCAGGGTCATCCTGATAGACAATGAGTTCAATATTTCTGTTGGTTATTTTAAAATAGCTTCTTTTGAAAACAGAGGGAAAAATTTTGACATTGCCAGCCATTTCATTTTGAAGACTGGCAAGAGGAGGCCTGCAAGAATAGCCAAGTTTGTCCAACATTTTTTCCAAATGACTTAAATCTGCAGTCATAGGATTTCCGTTTGCTCCAGCATTAACAGAATACTTTTTACTTTCAACTTTCATCATTAATATTGAAAGAGGTTTCTTATAAATTTAATTGTTGCCAGTTATAATCAATGTTCTCTTATTCACTAATTATTAAATTATTTAAAGCAGCTTTCATTGTATCAAACATGCAGGAAATACTGAAAATGGCAATAGGAATTGCTGCTCTTTTTCTTGGAATACCAATAGGCTTATATCTTGCATCAATAACTAAAGAGGAACTGAAGCAGGGTCAAAAATGGTTCAAAATTATAATTATTGCAAGTCTTGCAGGCTCTGCAGTTTTTCTTTATCTCAGAAATGACTGGCTTTTTTTCAGCTTTGCATTCGTGGCTTTGGTTACAAGCAGAAGTTTGAAATAATTACTTTGCTTTTCCATTTATGTGTGAAAAGTTATAGCCTTCCCTTACAACAATTTCAGGAAGTGTGCTACCAGGCTTTGCTATCATCGGCGTAACAAGCTTTTCAATTCTCCTGACACTGGGAGGAACTTTGTCAACTAACTCCGCACCTCCTTTTTTCAGCAACCTAATATGCTCCTCCATTTTTCTTTCATTATCAGTTATGCTTGGTGAAAAAAGTTCTTGTCCTGACTGGACAGGCTGAACAACGAATTCTGTAGACACCAAAGGATAGTTCGAATCTCTTCCGCCAAAAAATTCTTGCTTATAGACATACATTTTTTTCATGATAAAAAATTATTTTGAGCATTTAAAAAGCTTCCTATGGCTTTTAAATAAAAGTTGCGGGAAAGAGTTTTTAAATTTGATTTATCTCTAATAAAACATGGAAGATTTTAGCAAGGTTGAAGAAGAAATTATTGAGTTTTGGAAAAAAGACAAAACCTTTGAAAAATCCCTTAAAAAAACAAAAAACAAAAAGCCCTACACTTTTTATGATGGTCCGCCATTTGCCACAGGACTCCCACATTACGGGCATATTCTTGGCTCGGTTACAAAGGACATTTTCGGAAGATTTTGGACAATGAAAGGAAGATATGTCCAGAGAATATGGGGATGGGACTGCCACGGGCTTCCAATAGAAAATATTGCCGAAAAAGGGCTGAACATAAACTCAAAGGATGAAATAGAGAAAATTGGAATTAAAAAATTCAATGACTACTGCAAAAGCAAGGTCATGGACTTCTCACATTCCTGGGAAAAGACAATTGAAAGAATAGGAAGATGGGTGGACATGAAGCATTCTTATAGGACAATGGATAATGAATACATTGAATCTGTCTGGTGGGCATTCAAACAGCTTTGGGACAAAGGATATATTTACCAAGGAGAAAAAGTCCTCATGTATTGCCCAAGATGCTCCACGCCCCTTGCAAAAGCAGAGATTGCCATGGATAATTCCTATAAAAACATAAAAGAGGAGTCTATTGTTGTAAAATTCAAACTGAAAAATGAAAATGCATATGCGCTTGCCTGGACAACTACTCCCTGGACACTGCCCTCAAACCTTGCATTAACAATAAATCCAAACTTGAATTATATTTTTGTCAAGGACAAGAAAAAAAAAGAAACTTATGTCATGGCAAGGGAAGTGCTTGGAAACTTCTTCAAGGACAAATCAGAATATGAAATTATAAAAGAAGAAAAGGGGAGGAAGCTAGAGGGTATTGAATATGAACCATTGTTCCCATACTTCAGGGATGTAAAAGGAGCTTTCAAATTCCTTCTTGGAGATTTTGTAAATTCCGAGGATGGAACAGGAATTGTGCACACAGCTCCTGCATTTGGAGAGGATGACTACAATGTTTGTAAGAAATACAAAATTCCATTAGTGCAGCCTGTTGATGAAAAAGGCAGATTTACAAAAGAGGTCTCTGATTTCAGCGGGAAATTTGTGCATGATTCAAACAAGGAAATAATTGCCTTTCTTAAAAAACAGGAGAAAGTAATACTTGTAAAAAACATTGAGCATGAATATCCATTCTGTTACAGATGCGACACCAAGCTTATTTACAGGGCAATACCAGCATGGTTTGTTGATATTCAGAAAATAAAGCCAAAACTCCTTGAATTCAGCAAAAAAATAAACTGGTACCCTGAATTTCTGAAGGAAGGAAGAGTCAATTACACAATTGAAACAGCACCTGACTGGAATATTTCAAGAAACAGATACTGGGCAAGCGCAATACCTATCTGGATGTCAAAAGACGGCGAAAAGATTGTCATAGGAAGCATAAAGGAACTAAAGAAATACGCAAAAAATCTTAAGGGAAAAGTTGACCTGCACAAGGATTATCTGGATAACATCATGCTTGTAAAAGATGGAAAAGAATTCAAAAGAATTCCAGAGGTTATGGATTGCTGGTTTGAGTCAGGTGCCATGACCTTTGCCCAGTTCCATTATCCATTTGAAAATGAGAAATTTTTTGAAAAGAATTTCCCTGCGCAGTTTGTTGCAGAGTACATTGCCCAGGTAAGAACATGGTTTTACTACATGATGGTTCTTTCAGCAATAATATTTGACAAGATTCCGTTTGAGAATGTTGTTACAACAGGAACTGTCCTTGCAGAAGACGGCCAAAAAATGAGTAAGAGCAAAAATAATTTTACAGACCCGATGCTTCTTATTAACAAATATGGCGTTGATGCCCTGAGATTTTATCTTATGTCAAGCTCTGTTATGAATGCCGAAGATTTTAATTTTTCAGACAAAGGTGTTGAAGAGGTTTACAGAAAAATCATTTTGATTCTCTATAACTCGCTTAAATTTTATGAAATGACGTCAAATGGGAAAAAATCAAAAATAAAAAAACCTGTTGCAAAAGACCTTACAGACAAATGGATTCTTTCCAGGCTTTCTGAATCAGGTTCAAGGATAAACAAATATCTTGAAAGTTATGATACGATAAGAGCCTGCAATGAAATAAGAAACTTTGCAGAGGATCTTTCAACATGGTATATCAGAATTAACAGGGAGAGGCTGGATGAGGACAAAAATGCAATATCAACGCTCGGATATGCCCTTAATGAATTTTCAAAAACTATTGCCCCTGTCCTTCCTTTTGTCTCAGAAAAAATTTATCAATCACTTAATGGAAAAAAGAAGTCTGTCCATCTTGAGGAATATCCATTGGCAAAAGAAAAAGAAATCAGCAAGGACATAATTTCAAACATGGAAATTGTAAGGAACATTGTCTCATCAGGATTGAAATCAAGGGACAAAGCACAAATCGGACTGAAATGGCCATTGGCAAAGGCAACCATCCATTATTACAAAAAAATCGGAAAGGAGTTTGAGGAAATAATAAAGCAGCAGCTGAATGTCAAGGCGCTGTCATTCGTGAAGGCACATGAAAATGACTGGAAGGTTGAGCTTGACACAAAAATGACGCCGGAACTTGAAGCTGAGGGATATGCAAGAGAATTGTCAAGGCAGATTCAGGCTGAAAGAAAAAAGGCAGAGCTTGTCAAGGCAGAAAAAATTGATATTCAGGTTAATGCTGAGAAGAGCCTCCTTGATAATCTATTAAAGTATAATCAAATAGATTTTATAAAAAAGAGAGTGGGCGCAAAGAAATTTAATACAAATATTATTGACTCTAATTCAAGCTATCATCAGCACAAGGCAGAGTTCAAAATAAAGGATAAGACATTCCAGGTTTTCTTCAACAAGGCAAAATAGAATTTTCAAGAATGTAAAAAATGGCGTTTTGTCACAACCCGTGAGGGAACACTAAAGAAACATTTAAAAATGGAATTGATTTCAAAGTAAAAGAGGGGTGATTGCATCATTAAAGGATTAAATGTTTGGGTGCAGATTAATAACTACCAGCAAGTAATCCAATAAGTTCACTCTTAAAATATAATAATATTTAAAAGGCAAGATTACCACTAAAAAATACGAAAAATGATAATAAAGGACGAATTTTTGAGCAGACTGAGAAAAATTTTTGACCTCAATCTTTATGAAGTTAAGGTATGGGCAGCACTTCTTTCAAGGGGAACAAGCACTGCAGGAGAGTTGAGCAGCACATCCGATGTCCCAAGAAGCAGGACATATGACATTCTTGAAAGCCTTGAGAAAAAAGGATTCATAATAATGAAACTCGGAAAGCCGATAAAATTTGTCGCTTTGAAGCCAGAGGAAGTTGTTGAAAGAGTAAAGAAAAATCTTGCAAAGGACGCGAAGGAAAAGACGCAAAGACTGGAAAATCTAAAGGGCGACGAGGTTCTTGAGGAGCTTTCAGGATTGTTCACCAAAGGAATAAAGTTTGTTGAGCCATCTGACCTTTCTGGAAGTATAAAGGGAAGGCAAAATCTTTACAACCATATTGACATGATGGTAAGGGATGCAGAGAAGACAATAACAATAGTCACCACATCAGAAGGGCTTAACAGAAAGCTTGATGTTTTAATGCCAAGCCTTGAAAAGTGCAAGAAAAGAGGAGTCAAGATAAGGGTTGCAGCGCCAATAGACAATAACAACATAAGCGTTGCAAGGGAATTCAAGAAAGTTGCAGAGGTCAAAAGCATAGAGGGTATAAAGGCCAGATTCATCGTGATAGACGGAAACCAACTTATGTTCATGCTTCTTGACGACGAAAAATTCCACCCAAACTATGACATCGGAATCTGGATAAACACTGAGTTCTTTGCGCAGGCTCTTGAGCAGATGTTTGAACTTGCATGGAAAGACATGAAGCCTGTGAAGTAATCTTTATTCTGCAGTAAAATATTAATAAACCATTTATTCTTCTTTTGGATATGGACGGCAAGTTAATAGAAATATTTGAAAAAGAGGACTTTTCCAATTGGCTTGAAAAAAATCATGCTAAGGAGAGAAAGGTCGGGCTGATAATTCATAAAAAGCACACTGGGAAAAAATCTCCAAGCCATCATGAGCTTATGCTTGAGGGAATCAGATACGGGTGGATTGACACCATAATAAAGAGGCTTGATGAAAATAAATTCATCAGATTTTTCGCCAGAAGAAATGAAAAAAGCAGATGGAGCTATAACACGCTTGGCTATGCAAAAAAACTGATAAGGGAAAAAAGAATGGTCCCTTCTGGACTGAAGGCATATAATGAAGGAAGAAAAAAGCTGCCGCATGACTACGGGCTTCCCACTGGTTTAAGAATGCCTTCTGAACTAAAGAAAACTCTGCAAAAGAAAAGTTTGTTGGAAGATTTCAGCAGCCTTGCACCATCAGCAAAAAGAACATACCTTAGATGGATTGCAAGGGGCAAGCAGGAAATAACAAGAAAGAAAAGAATAGACTCACTTATAGGAAATCTTTTAAAAAAGAATTTGAAAAAACAGCATAAAAAAAGAGATTAAAAAATAAAAAAATCAATCTTACCTCTTTTTCTTTTTATGATGAGTCTTCTTGGCTTTCTTCTTTTGGCCGCCACTCACAATT
>CAYVSB010000023.1:0-8174 GCA_964452855.1 Candidatus Woesearchaeota archaeon | reverse complement strand
AGGTTCAAATCCTGTCTCGGGCGTTTGTGGATTTTAGCAGATTTAACGCCCAATAGCAAACCTTTAAAATAACTTATTTTTTATACTATCATCGCGCTGGTAGTATAGTGGCAGTACTTCTGCCTTCCAGAAAGATGTTTATTTGAAGAGAGCAGATAGCCCGGGTTCGAATCCCGGCCGGCGCATTCATAGAATGGAAGAAAATAAAAACGAAAAACCAACCGAGGAAAAAAGAAAGAGATTTGGCTTTAATTATAACAAGCATTACAAGATTCTTTTTTTCATTCCGATTCTTGTTCTTCTTTTATCACTTGTTTATTTGGGAATTTTCTATTCAAAAAATGGTGATATAATCTACAAGGATGTTTCCCTTTCAGGTGGAACCTCAATAACAATTAACGGAGAAATAGACCAAGGTTTGCTTGAAGCTCCATTAAAGGAAAAATTTCCAGATGTTTCTTTCACATCCCTTACAGACATCACTACTGGGAAGCAGGTTGGTTTGCAGATTAAAAGTTCTGCAGCCTCAGCGGAGCTGAAAATAGCCATTGAAAACATTCTTGGTTATGGGCTGAAAGAAGGGGAAAATTCAAGCACAGAATCCCAGGGAGCCTCTTTAAGCAAGGACTTTTACAACCAGCTAATAATTGCCCTTGTAATATCCTTTGT
This sequence comes from Candidatus Woesearchaeota archaeon, assembly GCA_964452855.1. Classification (GTDB taxonomy): domain Archaea; phylum Nanobdellota; class Nanobdellia; order Pacearchaeales; family GW2011-AR1; genus JAGVNG01. The sequence continues at coordinate 7,505 of CAYVSB010000023.1, read as the reverse complement.
TCTTATGTCGGTTGTTATTTTTGTAATGTTCAGGACATTTATTCCAAGTGCCGCAGTGATTTTTGCAGTGTTTGCTGATATTGTAATGCCTTTGGCGCTGATTAACATCCTCGGGATAAAACTGTCTGCTGCAGGCATCGCTGCATTTCTGATGCTGGTGGGTTACTCTGTTGATACAGACATACTTCTGACATCAAGAGCATTAAAAACAAAGGATGAGCCTCTGAATGCAAGAATTTTCAAGGCGTTTAAAACAGGCTCCTTCATGACTCTTACAGCTTTGGCTGCAGTTCTTCCCGCGTTTTTCATTGTAACAGGCCTTCCTGACTCTTTCAGACAGATATTTCTCATATTGTCCTTTGGGTTATTTGCAGACCTTGTAAACACCTGGATGACAAATGCAGGAATAATTAAATGGTATTGCGATAAAAAGGGAATTCAATGAGGAGAAAAACTAAAACAAGATGAAAATTGGACTAAGGGCGTGGATATTGATTATTGTGCTTTTTCTGGCTTTGCTGGCAATAGCCCCCTGGAAAACCTTTGAAGAAGGCGTTTTAATAAAAAGCGTTGAGGCAAATTCATCTGCTTTTGAATCTGGATTGCGGCAAGGTCAGATAATCTCCTCAATTGACGGACAGAAAGTAAGCAGTTTTGAGGATTTTTCCACAATAATCTCGCAAAAAAATTACTCTGGTGAAAACATAAAAACAACTGTCTTAACAAATCAGGGAGAGTTCATATTATTCTCAGGCAAAACTCCTGAGATAACTGTCTCTGAAATTCCCAATTCAAACATAAAGACAGGGCTGGATTTGTCAGGAGGCTCAAGGGCATTGGTTAAGGCTCAGGACAGGGAATTGTCTTCCTCTGAAATGAATGATTTGAAGTATATAATAGCCAACAGGCTGGATGTTTATGGGATTTCAAATGTTCAGATTTCCTCAATTTCTGATTTGTCAGGAAAAAATTTTCTCAGTGTTGAAATTCCTGGCGCTACTCCCGGTGACTTGAAAGATTTGATTTCCAGCCAGGGAAAATTTGAGGCAAAAATAGGAGATGAAATAGTCTTCATAGGAGGAGAAAGAGATGTGGAATCTGTAAGCCAGGGAGGTCAGGATGCGGTTGTTTCCTGTCCGCCAAATCAAGGGGGTTCCGGAGGATATTTCTGCCAGTTTAGATTTGGAATATATCTGAGCCCAGAGGCAGCGCAAAGGCATGCTGATATAACCAAAAACCTGGATGTTAATTTGACAAATCCTGATTATCTTTCGGAAACATTGGATTTGTATCTTGATGACAAGCTTGTAAGCAGCCTTTTGATAGGAGTTAGCCTTAAGGGTAGGGCAGAAACCCAAATTTCCATTGAGGGTCCTGGAACAGGCTCAACCCTTGACGAAGCCGGAAAATCAGCGCAGCAGGAAATGAAAAAGCTGCAGACAATCCTTAAAACAGGGAGCCTTCCCTACAAACTTGAAATAGTCAAGTTAGACACGATTTCTCCTTCGCTTGGGGAATCATTCACAAAAAACATCATTCTTCTGGGACTGATTGTATTCATCATAATTTCTGTAATCTTGTTTGTCAAATATAGGAAAATAAAAATAACTCTTGCAGTCATTATGACAATGTTTTCAGAGGCGTTCATAACTCTTGGGGTTGCCGCTTTGATAAGCTGGAACCTGGATGCTCCGAGCATTGCAGGAATAATTGCAGGACTTGGAACAGGCGTCAATGACCAGATAGTTATAATTGACGAATCTGTTTCAAATAAAGGAATAAGCCTCAGGGAAAGAATAAAGAGGGCTTTGTTCATAATCTTCGGTGCATTTTTCACAATAGTTGCAGCCATGCTGCCATTGTTCTGGGCAGGCGCAGGAATGTTAAGGGGATTTGCTATTACAACAATCATAGGTGTGACTGCAGGAGTGCTTATCACCAGACCTGCTTTTGCCGAGCTAATAAGAAAAATGGGCGAATAGTTAAGTTATTTTTTTCTTTTCAATCATGATAAAGTACAAAAGAGAAGCAAAAGCCATACCTATTAAATCAAGAAAGAGATCTCCCAGAGAGGAAGATCTGCCAGGAACAAAGAACTGATGAAGCTCATCCAGAGCCGCGTATGTTATCAGGACGAGCATGCCGATAGTTATCTTTTTTGTCTCCCATTTCCTGTTTAAAACAGAAATAAAAAGAAAAATTGTCAGCAAAAAGAAAACAAATATGTGATAAAGGACAGATGATATATCCACTACAGCTATGGCTGGTCCGAATTGCAGGCTTGAAATATAAAATATAAAAATAAATATAGCAAAAGTTATTGTTCTGGGAATTATTCTGTTTCTTTCCAACAATTGAATCATATCCTCTGGTTTTTTGCAGGCTTTTTTAATTTTTGTATAGTCCAATGTACAAACAAAAAAGGATTTCACAAAGAATAAAAACATAAAAAGCTACATCTTACAATGGTTTTTTTATCCAATTCAATGCCTTTTTTCAAGGATGTTTATCATAGAATTGTTAAAAGAGATTTTTCGGGAAATACAGGCTTGGCAATAAAAAACTCGATGTACCTTTTTTCCACAGGGTTTGTTGCAAAAATGGGAAGTCTTGTTTTTACAATAATTTTGGCCAGATTGTTGATGCCGGAATTGTTTGGGTTGTATAGCCTGGCTCTCAGCACAATCCTTGTTTTTGGGGCAATTTCTGAATTGGGCATAAGCCAGACATTGGTGCGCTATGTGTCAAAGTTTTTGGGCAAAAATAACAACAAAAAGGCAAAGGCATATGTTCTTTATCTGGGAAAAATAAAAGGAACTCTTGTAATTGTGTCAATATTTCTCTTGATAATTGCATCCAAATTTATTTCTGAAAATTATTATCAAAAGCCATTATTTTTAGCTTTGATAGCAGGGGCATTCTATATAATTGCGGTGAATGTCATAAGCTTTTTTTCGGTAATTTTGCAATCATCAAACAATTTCAAAAATTATTTTTTCCAGGAATTTTTTTTCCAGATTTCAAGAATAATCTTGGTTCCTCTGATGGTGCTCTATGCGTTAAAGGCATATCTGTCAAGTGAATTAACAATTTTTTACATTATTATTGCCATTTCTGTTTCATACATTCCGTCTATTTTTTATCTTTGGAAATCTATTAAGGATAAATCTTTGTTCATGAAATCCGAGGCCTTTGCGATTCCTGCCAGAGAAAGAAAGGAGACAAATAGATTTATTTTTGCTATATCTTCAATAATTCTTTCTGGTGTATTCTTTGCAAACATAGACAAGATAATGCTTGGAAGATTTGTCTCAACGGAATTTATAGGATATTATACTGCTTCATTTAGTCTTATAGGTGCACTGGTTGTCCTTGCAGGATTCAATGCGGTCTTACTTCCTATTTTCAGCAGAATTAAGGGCAAAAAGCTTGAATTGGCTCTTGGAAAATCCCTAAAAATAATCTCATTGTTTTCCTTGCTTTTATTTTTTGCAGTGGCAATCTTTTCTCCTTTGATTATTTCTATAATTTATGGTCCTGAATATAGATTGTCTGTAAATATTTTAAGGCTGCTCTCTATTTTGCTATTGTTGCTTCCTGCTGCAGGAGTATACACTGCGTATCTTACAGCGATAAACAAGCCTCAGATTATTTCAAAGCTGCTGATTGCATCCACTTTGATTAATATTGCCCTTAATTATATTCTGATTACGTCTTTCTTAAAATTCGGAGAGATAATGGCAGTGTATGGGGCAGTGTTTGCAACCTTGATTAGCCAAGCATTTTATCTTGCAGGACTTTTTGTTGCAAAAAAAAGAGAAAGCCAGTAATTTTTATTAAATTATGACAGGAACTTTTACTTTAATATTAAATTTGATTTCACAATCCTTTACTTTTGATTCAAATAGGTTCCAACAATTTTTATTGAAGTCATCTCTGTTTCTTGTTATGTTCTGGACAAAACCTCTCACTTTTATTATCTTGGATTTTAGCCTGATTTCTCTCTCTTCCTTAGGAAGATTTGTTATATATTCCAAATCCATTAAGTCGGAAAACCTGTCAATAATTTCAGTATTAATCACTTCTTTCGGAGTGCCAATAATCCTCTTTATATGTTCAATGTACCTTGGCGGAAGGTTCTCTCCATCAGGCTCTCTTGAAAGTGTGGTATTTTCTTTCAGGATTCTTAGATAGCTAATTATATGCTTTTTTCCAGTCATAAATTTTTTATCTTGAAGCATTTCCTCAGAAATATTAGTGTCTTCAAGGACATCATGCAAAGCCACAATCAGCAAAGTATCAATATCATTCTCTCCACATATATGCATTAACTTAGTTAGGTATATGGAATGAAAAACAAGAGGTGTTTTTTTATCATTTCTTAATTTTCCTTTGAAGGCTGATATCAAAAAAGCAAAAACTTCTTTTAATGTTTCTTTATGTTCTTTTGTTTCATCGGCAATCTTGAAAGCTACCTGCAAATTATCTTCCTTTTGAAATTCTAATTTTACTCTGTTGTAGTCTTCTTCTATATTTCTTAAATTTTCCATTTTATTCCTTCATAAGAGATATAAGATTATTGGTAAGCCAAGAAAATCTTTTTTCATCAATGGGTCTTTTCCTTACAGGATCCATCTTGACAAATTCTTTCCCTAATTCATCCTTGAAAATCTCTTTTTTCCCAAATGTGCTATCAACAGTATATGGTTGTCCAACATCTCCCCTAAATGGGAAAATTTTGATGTGAAGATGTTCTTTCTTTTCCCTCCAAGTGGTAAACTTCCCATAGGTTGCAATAGATGCCGCAAAGTCCCTTTTTTCTGCATTTGCCTGTAGGTTTTGATCCTTCATCATTATCTGAGTCACTGCTCTGCATGCTTTGGAAAATATTTTTCCATAGTGTTCATCAAGTTTTGGATAAGAGTTTACTTGTGAAAAGTGCGTCAGATGCGCAAAAGGCATGAGCTGGATGGTAAAGTCAAATTCAGGATTTCCTCCTGTGACTGGGGAAATAGTTGCAATCCAGCCATCTTTCATTCCACCTATTTTATGGACAATTGTCCCGTATCCTGTGTTCTGCCCAATTTCTAAGAATGTTTCCCTGCAAAGATTGCATTCCTCCCTAAAACTAACATCCTCGTCAAATAAAGATTTAGCCTCGCCAAATTCTCCGTTTTTTGATTCAATAACTCTGATATATTCTTTTTCCTTTCTTTCATTTATATTGACATCAAAGTAGCCGACAGCAATGCGGTAATAGCTTTCTCCAAATTTTGGAACAACCTCCTCCACAAGCCCGCTTACCTCTATTTTTTCATTAGGATATGCCAACATACAATAATCCCTTGATTGAAAAACAACTTTATTTATTTGCTTGCCTTGGCATATTGAATCTCCCTCAATAAATTCCGAGTCAATTAGCTCATAGTTTCCTGGCCTTACAACCGAATTCCAATTATTTTTAACTGTTGCCTTGAATTTTGCAGTCCCAATATAATTGTATTTTTCATCCCCCCATTTGAACCAAGTTTCATTCTCATTTTCGGATGCAAATATAACAAATAATGTTCCCTTGAAGAAGCCCTCTGACTTTTTTTTATGCATATTTTTTATATAAATTTCCTTTTCATGCACAATGTTTCGGTTCCTCTTTTTGTAAAATTCTTCCCATTCCTCATAAGTTTTCCATCTTAAATCCTTATGGTCATTATTTTCAAGGAATTTCATTAATTCCCAAAATTTATCCTTTCCATATATAACCACATTTATGTCAGACATGTTTTCAGAATAATGTCCCATCAAAGTGGAGTATGTTATCCCCATATCCCCTAATTTAAGGTTGCTTTTCAGAAAAAATGTTACTAGTTCAACAACTGTTTTAAGATGATCATCAAGATCCTTATAAGGTATGCTCATTAATTCCGCAAGCCCACTTTTTGGCAGATAAATTTTTTCAATGCATTCTTTTGGAACGGCAAAAAAGAAAAGCTCCTTGCTATGTACATCGCTTTTTAGGATATAATGGGGATACGCCCTTGAAAAATCATCAATATATTTTTTTAGTTTTTCTTTATCAGTCCATAAATCCAACCTGTTGACTTTCTTTCCCATAATAAATCTGTACGGGAGTGCATCGCTGGAAATTTTATCTGTTGGGATATATTTTGGTTTTACAATAATATATCCTTCTGGATGTTCATTGCTATAAACCTGGCAGTGGAGCCCATCCTTTGTTATAACCAATGAGGATTCATGAAAATGCATTTTATTCTATGAGTGCTTTAAGATACTCCTTTTCCCCCCTATCTGTAGTGTAAGTGTCAAAATAACCTATAACTAACTGATAAAATTCTCCATCTTTTGACTTAACTTTCTCAAGAAGCCCGCAAGCCTCCACCTCTTCCCCTTCCTTTGCCTGAAGATTAAAAGGTCTGGCCCATGTAACAATACGCTTTATAGGTACATCCTTATAGCCTTCTATAACCTTGCTTTCTTCCAGTTCATAAAATCCAGGTCTTACTATTGAATATTTTGCATCTTTTACCATCGCTCTTATTTTTATAGTTCCCAATGGCTCATGCTCTGCTTCCCAATCATACCATTTTTCATTTTCATTTTCAATGCAAAACAATGAAAAAACATTTCCATCAATGAATCCATCATCCCTTTTTCTTGCCATGTTCGCCACATATTCTTTTTCAGAATAAATCTTTGATACCACCCTGTCTTTGTAATATCTGCCCCAATCTTCTTTTGACTTCCATGTTATGGAGGGATTTTTGGACTGCTCGAGATGTCTTATTGCTTTCCATCCATTTTCAATTCCAAACACCAGAAGATCTATGTCTGACTTTCCTGGTGTGTAGTTTCCAAGGAGAGTTGAGTGGCTTATTCCTAATTTTTCAGCAGGTATTCCTGCTTCAGCAAGAATATCAATAATTTTTCTCACTGCTTTCAGGTAAGGATCCAAATCTTCTACAGGGACTTTCAACAGCTCTTTTACACCCTGTTTTGTATCATAAAATTTCTTTATTTTGTCTTTTGGAACACCAAGGAACCAGTTATTGTGCTTCTTGCATTCATAGATGTAATAAGGAAATTTATTTCTTATTTCATCCAGATTTTTTTTTACAATCTCCTTATCATTAAACAAATTGAAGCGATAAACTCCTTTTCCAAAAAGAAATCTTTTTTTTAATCCGACAAAGTTCAATTTTTCAAGAGGAATATATTTTGGCTTGGCTATTATAAATCCTTTTGGATGAGAGCTGCTGTAAATTTTAAATTGAAAGTTGTCATTGCTATCAATTAACGCAGCTTCGTGATAATATGCCATCTTCTATTATTTTAAAGATAGGATATTGATTTTTAAATATTATGCAATAATAATCTGAATTGTTTACAGGTAAATTTAAAAAAGGCTTATGGCATAAACTTTTATGGAAAATACCCTCTGGATTCATATACATCCTTTGAGAACAGGCGGTGCCACGATTTTGAATACT
>CAYVSB010000022.1:4870-8478 GCA_964452855.1 Candidatus Woesearchaeota archaeon | reverse complement strand
TAAACTTCTTTACTAGCTCCACAGTATTTACATCTCTCATCTTCCCACGTATGTTGGAGTATATTAAATTTTATATTACCCTCCTTATTTTTAAAATCTGTGGAAACAGAGTATTTACCATTAGCTGTTTTTGAACAATATAATGACCTACGAGACAACAAAGAAGTTAATTCTGTGATTGATATTCCATACAATTGGTTGTTCAGAATATGGTTTACTCTTTTTTGTTTGTCGGGAATCTGCTTTTCAAGCCCCTTAAGCAATCTTTTTGCTATCTCCCTTAAAAAAACTCCCGATTTTGAAACCGGATCCAAAAATTTAGCATTTTTATCAGTCCAAAGCTGCTGAGGCAATAAATCAAGCATTTCATTAACAATTTTAGGCGGAGTAAATACTTCGTCATTACTCAAACTTGAAAGACAGGTTAATATATCTGGATTATAATCAATTTTATTCATTATCAACTAACTCCATATAATTAATGATAGGGTAATCTTTATAGACATTAGGCAGAATAACTCTTTCGCCAGTATCACTATCTGTGGAGAAACTCCATAGCAAAGTGGGGCTAAAAATGTCCTTAAAAGAATATTCTTTTCTTTTTATTCTTGAATCATTGTAGGGCATTGACCATTCAGAGAGAATTAATGGTTTGTCTTTATTGTTTTTCATAGTTAATGCGTCTCCACAAACAATGTTCTTGCTTAATATGAATTTTAGAACTTTGATATATTTGCTATTGAACTCATGCTTGAAAATTGATGAATACTCTTTTTTAAATATTTCAACTAGGCGTTCTTTACATTCTTCAACATTATCTTCAAGTAAATCAATCCCATATAAACTGGAAATAACAATGATACCATATTTTTCATATTCTGTCTGGCTTCGACTATATTTCTGTTTTAAAACCGATAATTTTCTATTTAGTACTGCAACTAAGAAATTTCCCGTTCCACATGCTGGCTCTAAAAATCTAGAATCTAACCTTTCAGTTTCGTTTTTTACCAAGTCAAGCATACCATTTACCTCTCTTTCATGTGTAAAAACTTCTCCATGGTCTGCCACTCTTTTTTTCGTTTTCACTTGATTATTTGTTAAAGCAACCATACTTTTCTCTAGTCTTCCAACATATTAAAAATCTTCCCTTTTCATTGCACCACAACCAAAACCCTTTCACCTGGCTTATGGCCCATGGAAATCAGCTTTTTGTCCATTTCAGGCGTTGTTTTGCCAACTTCAAGAACTGCAACGCCCTTTTCCTCAGAAAAGCTTAAAAAATCATCTTCCTCAAACTCCTTTAAGGTTTCTTTGAATTCATATAAATCAATGTCCATGCATTTGCAAAGACTCTTCTAATATTTAAAATGAGTCATAGATAAATTATAATCCAAAGAGCATAAAATAAAAGATAAACCAAAACAACAGCATAAAAATTAAATATATACTATAAGCAAGCAGGTTGTGTTCTGGTCGATTTAGTTTTCGTTTCATATCTAAACTATTACCAATTTCCCAACAGAGAACATACTCCTCTATTTTTCTTTTTTGAGATTTTATGAATAACCAGGATATATGTCCCCAGAAAATTGTGAAAGCAATAAAAAAAAGAGATTTAATACTGATCGGCAATTTATTTAACTCATTTGAGATGGTGATAAGAACTCCTAAAAAAACAAAAGAAAGCGAGGTAATAGTCCAACTTATTTGATTAAGATGATTCGCTGCATCCTGAGCTTTCTCATATTCTAATAATAAAATAGCATTTTGATTATCCTTCATTTCTTTCCTTAGTAAGATTTAATTTTTAACTATTATTGCCTTTTAATACATATGTCCTTTTTCTCTCCCGCAATCTCTTTAAACCTCTCCCTCTAAGCCTAATATTAATGGGAAAACTTCTTTTTGATATCAACGGCAGGCCTGTAAGGCAGGGACAGGCGCGCAATCTTACGCTTGGTGATTACACTATCCATAAGAGCAAAAAACAGGGAATAGTGCTTGCTGATATGGGAGGCGAAATTGAGAAAACGCCCCTGAAAACAGCAGACTCGCTGGAATTTTTAAAAGACGAAGAAAGTGCTAATGATAATTCGCTAAATAATATTAGCTCAAACGCGGTTGGTTTAGGTATTAGCAATGGCTTGATTGATAGCAGTTCTGGCTATTGGAGTCTTTATACAAGCGATAACGGAGTTGAAACCAACTTAGTGCCATTAAAATTCACAAACAACAAAACACAGGAAGATGTTGTGAAGGAAGTTGTTGACTTATCAAAACAGCATAAAGTCATCTTCATACATGGAACATGCGGAAGCGGGAAATCAGCTATTGCGCTGAACATTGCGCGTGTTCTTGGCAAGTCCTCAATAGTTGTTCCTGTAAAAGCCCTGCAAAGGCAATATGAAGAGGATTACATCACAAAAAAATATCTTAGAAGAAGTGATGGAAAGAAAATGAAAATAGCAATGATAACAGGAAGGGAAAATCATGATTCCATCATACGCCCAGGAATTTCATGCGCAGACCCCTCCCTTCCTGAAAACATAAAAATCACAGAAAAGAATTATGGGAAAATCCTTGAGTATGCAAGACAAAACCCATTTATCCATAACGCCAATGCGCTTAATCTGCAGGGAATAAGAAGAGCAACAATTGCAGCTTCAAATCCCTATTGGAGTCCTATACTTCCTGTTGCCTTTGAGCTGAAAGCGTTGACAGATGCAAGAAAAAGGCTTTATCGCGGAGTTGACGGAAACGAATATGTTTTCCACCACAGGAAAAGAGGATGCTCATATTATGACCAATATCTTGCTTACTTTGACGCAGATGTTACTATATTCAATTCTGCAAAATACCGCGCAGAGCTTTCATTGGGAAGAAAGCCTGTTACAAAGGTTGATATAATAGACGAGGCAGATGAATTTCTTGATGAGTTTTTCCAGCAGGAAGAGCTTAATCTATCACGAGTTTTGGCATCTGCAAGAGGATTTTACCCTGATTCAAATCTGGCTCAAAAAAGCCTTGAAAAAATAAGAAAACTTATAGAACTGGAAGAGCAGAACAAAAGGGCCACAGGAATAAGGGAAGATGATGTCTTTCCAGCATCTCAAACCAAAATAAAGGAGCTGCTGCAGGAATTCATCTCAGGAAAAGATTTGGAAGCTGAGATAGTGATGGATGAGCTAAGCTATCTGAATGAGGCTTTGGAAACTGCAAAAACTTTTGAACACTCGCTTGACAGCCTTTATCTTACCTATTGGAAAAATGATGAGGGAAACATACTTATCAAGCTTGTCAGCACAGACATTTCAGGAAAATTCAAGGACTTGATGAACAAATCAAAAAACCTAGTCTTTATGTCAGGAACACTTCATTCTGAGAACATAATAAAAAACATATTTGGAATTGAGGACTTCAAAATTGTGCAGGCAGAAGAATTGAATTTTGGCTCAACAGAAATAATAACAACAGGAAAAGAATTTCTTTTGATTTTGTTTATAAATTTATCAATTATATTTATATAAACGAAATAAACAAGAATCTAAAATATAATATGTTAAATATATAATTTATGGAACTAGAAAAGGTGTCAGATGCCTTTTTAG
>CAYVSB010000022.1:0-4860 GCA_964452855.1 Candidatus Woesearchaeota archaeon | reverse complement strand
CTCCTCAAACAAAAAGTCAAGAAAGGATTATCTTATGGCATTATCAGAATGCATTTCAAAAGCAAAACCTCCTGTGCTGATACATGTAAATGCTTTCAAGGATTTGCCAACAGAAGAAGAGATTTCTCAATTCAGCCTGCAAAATCTTGAAAGCTCTGAATCCCTGAAGGCAAACCAAAGGGAAGACAAAGAAGGTTTGCTTGTTTCCAATTTCAAAAAAGGCAAAACCCCGCACTTATTCACAACAAAGTGCAGCAGAGGCATTGACTTTCCTGGAGAAATGTGCAATTCAATAATATTCACAAAATACCCTAATCCCAATGTAAGCGATACATTCTGGAAAGTCCTTCAGAAAACGCATCCTGATTATTACTGGGAATTTTATAGGGACAAGGCATGGCGCGGATTCCTTCAAAGAATTTACAGGGCTTTGCGTTCCCCCACAGACCATGTGAAAGTTCTTTCCCCTGATACGCGTGTTCTTGAGCAGGTAAGAAAACTACAAGGTATGAACCAGCAGCAGAAATTGCTATGATAAAACACAGGCAGTTGTTACATTAGCACTTTTTCAGAATCCTTACTCAATAAGGTAATACCAGGATTTCCAAGTATTCCTTTTCATATAGTTCGTTTTAATGGTTTTTTCAGAAATAATGCTTTGCAGGCTGTCTATCTTTTTTTCAAGCCCATTTATCTCTTGAATATAACAAAGAGATGCTTTCTGGTTCAAATAAGGGGCAAACTCTTTAATGGTCATTTTTCTTTCAATAAATCCTTTCTTTTCATTTTTTAATTGGGTTACTTCTCCCATTCCATTGTCCGAGGTATTTGCCAAATTAGATATAAGTCCAATAACATAAATAGTGCCTGCAATGTTGGTGTATTTTAGAATGTTATGGATAAGTTCATTATTACGCTCTTTCATCCTGATTCCTGTTTCCAATTTGATTATTTTCATTTCACAAGTCTTTCAATGCTTATTTTTTTGCCAATGTCTCTTATCCTTAATTTCAATGACCTTTTTACAGCCCTTGGATCATCACTTTTGACAATGCCTGTCGCTTCAGCATAAAGAACATCCCGAATTCCTGTGTTTACACCAATCCTGCTGTAAGAATTGATATAAGGCGCAAGCTTTATTCTCAGCGAGCCGTTTTTTTCGCTTGCCAAAAGCCTTCCAACATATCCCGAAAAAGCCCTTCCAGAAGGAATTTGCCCTACAAGGACAATGTTTCCTGAGTATTCCATTATCTGCCAGTTTTTAGAATTGGCTATTTCTTTTCTTTGTTTTTTTTCAGGCACCTGGCCTATTCCTGTTCCACCCATATTTTTCTCACTATTTTTGGGTTTTTAATAATTATGGAGGTCAAAAACACAACAAACAGCAGAATCTATTTAAATTGGCAAAGATAAATCATTTCATGAAGAATTTCAAAATTGGCGCAAACTTTGCAGTGTTTGTCCTATTTTTTGGCATAGCACTCATAGAGGCTTTCAAAAATCAGAACTGGCTGGAAGCAGCGCTTTTTGTTCTGCTGGGACTAATGTTCCTTTGGGTTGGAAAGGGAAAGAAATAAGATAATTTTATCCAGTATTATCATAATCTAAGGAATAAATTGTTAATCACTAAAAGCTCGCATGATAATATCTTCTTCAGTCGTTTGTTGCATTAGCACTTTTCTTACACCATAAAAATTAAAAAGCAGGTTGTTTAAACTTTGAAATGGACATAGACAAGACATACCTTGCAATAAAGTATTCAGACGAACCGCAGCCTTCATTTCTTTTTTTTCTCAGAAACCAGAGCAACAATTATTTTTATCTGACAAGTATTGGCGCAGGGGTTTGCGAGGAAAATCCTGAATCCATCAAGCCATATTCTATAAAGACAAGATATTCCGCATCATTCAAAGAAGTTGTTTTTGGAATGGCGGAAGACAGAGAGGAAGCTGTAAAGCTTGCATTTACCGCAGCCCTTATTTTGAAAGACAATTTTATTTCATTATTCAAGCTGGGAAGCAACCATTTTCTTAATGAAACAGGAATGAAGATAGAAATTCCTCCTATAAAGAAAAGAAGGTCAAGACTTGAAAAACAGATAGACAACTACCTTCCTTTCAGACAACTCTAAACAATATTATAGGCAAGTTTAAATTATCTTTTTAGCTGTTCCTTTAATGATTAGTCTGGAAACAATTAATCCTTCCAACCCCCTTGCATTTTTAGCAATCATATTGCTTGGCGGGATTATAGGAGACAATGTCTTTATCATTCTTGGATTTATGATGTCGCAGGATTCCTCAAGAATTTGGGTGTATTATCCGCTTCTTTTCCTGGGAATGGTAACTGCGGACTATCTATTCTATCTCATTGGAAGAAGCAAAAGTTTTGAAAAGATTAAGAATGTGAAGATTATAGGAAAGTTTTTTGACAGGGTTGATGGCGCAATAGACTTTATCACAGGAAACCATTTAATCCTTGCGTTTTTTTATTGCAAATTTATCACAGGAGCAAAGCTTTTGGTCAATATTTATCTGGGGAAAAAAGGAATTTCAAAAAAAAGATTCATAGTAATGACCTTGATTGCAGCTTTAATCTGGTCATCATTTGCATTTATGATAGGCTATATTTCAGGAAAGGGATTTACCATGGTGCTGAGTCTCTTTGAGAGCCTAAGCTTGGCAGTCTTATTCCTTGTTTTGGTACTCATAATTTTCTTTAAATTTATAAGGAAAACCAAAGAATATATTCACAAAAAATATGTTCCTTAATCAGAATTCTTTAATGGATATTCCAGATAGATTGCCCCGAATATTTTCTCCAAAGTTGTGTAATGCTTTTGCCTTTCCTCAATATTTCCCACATACTGCTCCAGCCTCCTTCCCCTGTCAACATCTCTCCACCCAACTTTAAAATCTATTTCAGCAAGGTCAGCAGCTTCAAATTCTGCCTGTGTAACTAGTCTGTTAACACCGGACTTTTCCAGAAAGTTTTTTGTATAATCCCATAAAAAAAGAAGATTTCTTTCAAAGGAAGGACATGGGGCTTTTTTGACTTTTATTCCAAGATGGCTTGAAATCCTTTTTTTGACTTTTGAATAGACCAGCTTTAAGGGCGTTGATGTTGTGGGAACATTTGATTTTATGCTTTTTATTTCCTGCACATAAAAGAATTTCTCTCCTTCAGGATTTCCCAAAAGATAGCTTTTTAGATTATCTTTTTCATCATAATACTCAAACATGTATTGCTCAATCAGCCATTTGTTATTTACAGCCGTATTTTCGGTTTTTTTGACTCTGATTATGCCATTATGATTTTCATCTTCTTTTATTGTTTTGAATGTCCTTTTTCCAATAGGCAAAACTATCTTCTTTATTCCAAATCCAGCCTTCAAAATTAATCCCATGAAAAAATAGGATTGCCGCAAGTTTTAAGCTTTGCTATCCCTGCATTTAACCTTTTCCAAAAGCCATTAGAAACTCTTAAATAATCTTTTTCCCTGTTTTATTTATGGATACATTGCTTCTTGCGGCAATTCTTGGAGGTGTTGGAGGTCTTACAAGAGGGTTTGTCGGTCTTTTGAAAGCCTTGTCAATGAACAGAAGGGTGATTTGGGCTTATTATGCGATAACTGTTGCAATCGCAGTTGTCATAGGTATATTTGTGGGAATAATATTTGACTTTGATACACGCTTGTCTTTGCTTGCAGGATATGCAGGAACAGACATACTTGAGGGAATTTACAAAAGCTTCCAGGTTCAGAAGACTTATGTCAAGGGGAAATAAATGCCCAACATAACAATAAGCGTTGATGAAAAAGTGAAAAAGATACTTTCCAGACGCGCAGACAAGAACCTTCTTACTCTTAGGGAGCAGGTGGAGGATATACTGAGAAAAAGCGCAGTGAGGACAAAATCAGGCGCAGTTTCCCAGCCAAAGCCTGATGACAATCTTGTTGGAATATTTTCAAGGCAGAAAAGGGGCAAGAAAAGAAGATAGAACGATTATTTAATTGAATCTTGTTCTTTGAATTGTCACATACCTAAAGCCTTCATTATTCAGCGTATCTTCTGAAAACCCTGCTTGGCAATCCACGCAATTCATTGCATCATAATATCCTTGGGTCACTTCATCAGCATAAACAGTGTGATGTCCTCTTGTCATGCATAACGCCTTTTTTTCTAATATCTCCTTTATAGTTTTCTCTCTACTTTCTTTTTCATTTAAAGGCATGTTGCGAAATCCGCCAATGCTCTCCAGCATAACTTCCTTCATCGTTTTTCAAACATTTTTCTCTTTAAAAGAATTATTGCGATGAATTCCTCTATTTTCTATTTGTCAGCCCTTATTTTTCCCTCTTGCCAATCCTTAATTATCTTTTTTGCAGTCCTTTGCTCGTCAACCTTATTTCCTTTTTTAAGATAATTAAGCCTTCTTCCCAGCTTTTCAATAATTTCTTCAGTATCTCCGCCGACATTAATCCCGTAATGACTTTCAATCAATCCTGGAAATTCTTCATCTATCTTTGCAATAACCATTTCAGGATTTTTTGTCCTGTCCCATGTTACGCTTCCCAAATATGCCTGCTTTATTCTTGCATCTGGATTTCCGGATGTTTTCTCAAAATCAGGGATTATTCCAGGAGTGTCAATAAGGTAAAGACCTTCAGCAAGCCTTATTTTTTGCAGACCTTTTGTATATCCCGCCTCAGGCGAAGTTCTGGAAACACCTCTTCCTGCCAGAAGATTTATCATTGAGCTTTTTCCTGAGTTGGGGTAGCCTATTATTCCCACATTAACATCAGGCTTTTCAATCCTGCTTGCCAGAGTCTTTATCATATCCTTCAACCTTGCCCCTGAT
>CAYVSB010000021.1:0-8513 GCA_964452855.1 Candidatus Woesearchaeota archaeon | reverse complement strand
TGTTTTTCTTTTTCTTTACAAGCACAGCACCGCATTTGGGACAAAATTCCATTTTGATTTTTATTGTTCTGGTTTTAACTTAAATAACGTTTAAATAATTTTGGTTTTGTCTTAAACAACCTAATCAGTTTTCAGAGCAGAATCCTCTTTCTTCAGGGGAATTTCTCCAGTCATAAAATATAAGCTTTGTCCAGCCAAGGAGAGGAGCGAGTTTGAAAACAGCTTTTCCAAGAATCTGAGACTCTGAAATGTTCTTTTCCACATTAAGCTGACCATTATTGTTGTCTCCCATTGTTGAAAAGTGATAACTTGAGTTTTCAACGCTAATGTTGATTATCCTATGAATTATCGGATTGCTTGTTTCTGCGCTGAATATTATCACATCGCCAACCTTTAATTTTTCAGGCCTAGCCCTTATAGTAAAGATGATATCTCCCTTGTTGAACCCCTTTTCCAGCGAGAAATCATAGAAGTTATCCTTGCTTATGTTCAAAGCCAGGTATTTTTCCTCATGGATTTCCCACCATGAATCAAAGCTGGAAAAAATGTCATCTTCATGATACATTGAGCAGGATTCCACTATTGCCAATGGGAGGGTTGTTCCTGCCGCAAGGCTGAGAAGCGGGAAGAAAATGAATTTTATGAATACAAAAAGAAATGCTATTGAAAAAATCCATCCCCTGAAGCTGTCATCCTTCCATAAAAGAAACCAAGCCCTTTTCCAAACTGTTTTCAATGAATTTAATGCCTCTTTTGCTGCCATGATTTAATTAATGGTTTTGAGTTTTTAAAATGTGCTGCAAGATTTTTGGAATTTGAAAAAGTTTATAATCTTTGGATGAATAAGCAATCTATGAAAAAAGATAAAAAGGCAGATTGGAAAAACAAAAAAAACATGGCATGCAATGGCTCAGGCATTTACGGGCTTGGATTCATAGGAGCGGCAATCTATTACCTTAGCCATGCAACGACATTCTGGGACGGAGCATTTGGAATAATCAAGGCTTTGTTATGGCCGGCGTTTCTCGCATACAAGCTTTTTGGATTTTTGGGCATGTAAAAATTTAAAATAAAAACATTTAAATAGTATATATGAGATGTATACACCAGAGGTATACACCTACTCACCTCTTTTCAACCCCAGCCACGTCGAGAAATTGGCGTGGCTAATACTTCCAAAATAAAAAACAGAAAAATAAAAATGGCAGACATATTTGATAGTACAATACTTTGCAACAAATGCGAGATTAAAATGGAAAAAAGAGATCTGGAAAAAAATGGCTTTATTCTGAGAACAATGGTTTGCCCAAAATGCAGCTCAAGAATAGTGCATCCTGTTGATGAAGCTGAGTATGGGAAATTTGTCAGCTTGAAAAATAAGGAGTTTAATGTTAAAATGAGGCTTGTCGGAAACAGCTATGCTGTCTCTATACCAAAAGAAATAGTATCATTCATAAAGCAGCAGGAAAAAATAATGGACGACATGGTAAGGCTTTGCTTTGAAGATGCCGGAAGACTTTCTTTGAATTTTGGCGAACAGGAAAAGAATCAGCGAGTCGTAAAATCCAGGGAGTATAAATTGATAAAGAATAACAAGCCTGTGCTGCATTTCAAGCAATTCTCGGATTCTGCAAATCCAAAGGGTACAAAATCACTCATTATAAAAAAATCAGAGGAGGATGAAGAATAATGGTTAAGAAAGAAGTTTCGCTAAAGGTTGTTGAGGCACTGCAGGATGATGCCTATAAGGGAATTGCAAGGATAGATGCAGAGATAATGAAAGATTTGGACATAAAAAGAGGAGACGTAGTTACAATCAAGGGAAACAGGGAAACTGTTGCCATTGCAGACAGGGCTTATCCCGCTGATGTAGGGGAGGGAACAATAAGGATAGACGGAATTCTCAGGAAAAATGCAAGGGCAGGAATAGGAGAAGTTGTCAAAATTTCCAAGGCTGAAATAAAGGAGGCAAAGAAGATAACTATTGCCCCTGCACAAAAAGGAATAATGGTTCAGGGAGACCCTGATGGATTAAGGAGAGGACTTTTGGGAAGAGCAGTTGTCAAGGGAGATGTTGTTGTTCTCGGAGGAGTCCAGAGAAGAAGAGATTTAATTTCAGATGATTTCGGGGACCTTAATGATATATTTGGAAATTTAGGAGATATTTTTGAAGGAATGGGTATGGGACATTTCGGAGGAGTAGCTCAAATAAGGTTTGTCGTTGTAAATGCAACTCCAAGCCAGCCTGTGCTGATAACAGAAAATACTGATGTTGTACTCAATTCAAAGGCTGTTGAGATAAGCGAGGAGAGAATACCTGAGATAACATACGAGGACATTGGGGGATTGGGCGATGAGATAAAAAAGATAAGGGAAATGGTTGAAATACCTCTGAAAAGACCCGAGATATTTGAAAGGCTTGGAATAGAACCTCCGAAGGGAGTTTTGCTGCATGGACCGCCTGGAACAGGAAAGACATTATTGGCAAAAGCTGTTGCAAACGAGACAGAGGCGAACTTCATACTTCTGAATGGTCCTGAGATAATGTCAAAGTTTTACGGGGAATCTGAGAAAAAAATAATGGACATTTTTGAAGAGGCTGAAAAAACAGCTCCTGCAATAGTTTTCATAGATGAGATTGATGCAATAGCTCCGAAGAGGGAAGAAGTTACTGGCGAGGTTGAAAGGCGTGTTGTCTCACAGATACTTACAATGATGGATGGCCTTAAGTCAAGGGGAAAAGTTATTGTCATAGGAGCCACAAACAGGCTGAATGCACTTGACCCTGCTCTGAGAAGACCGGGAAGATTTGACAGGGAGATAGAGGTCGGTGTTCCAGGAAAAGAGGGAAGGCTTGCAATATTAAAAATACATACAAGAAACATGCCTCTTACAAAGGATGTGAAACTTGAGGATCTTGCTGCACTTACGCACGGGTTTGTCGGCGCTGATTTGGAGGCTCTTGCAAAAGAGGCTGCGATAAATGTTCTGAGAAAAGTTCTTCCTGACATGAAAATAGAGGGTGATGAGCAGATTTCCCAGAAATTCCTTGAGAAGCTTATTATTCATCACCAGGATTTCACAGATGCACTGAAGGTTGTAAGACCAAGCGCAATGAGGGAGGTTCTTGTTGAAACACCTAATATTGGATGGAATGATGTTGGCGGTTTGGATAGCGTGAAGCAGGAGCTCCTTGAAGCTGTTGAGTGGCCATTGAAATACAGGGAAAGCTTTGAAAGGCTTGGAATAAGGCCTTCAAAAGGAATACTTCTTTACGGACCGCCTGGAACAGGAAAGACATTATTGGCAAAAGCTGTCGCAAAAGAGTCAGAGGCAAACTTCATACAGGTAAAGGGACCAAGCCTTTTGAGCATGTGGGTTGGCAAGTCAGAGGAAGGCGTGAGGAAAATATTTGAAAGGGCAAGACAGGTTGCGCCATGCGTCATATTCTTTGATGAAATAGACTCTCTTGCAGGAAAAAGAGGAATGTCAGACATGGGGGGCTCAAGGGTTACAGAAAGAGTTTTGAACCAGCTTCTTGCAGAGATGGACGGAATCTCTGATTTGAAAGACATACTTGTGATTGCGGCAACAAACAGACCTGATATGCTTGACACTGCGATATTGAGACCAGGAAGGTTTGACAAGATACTATTAGTGAATGCTCCAACAGAAAAAGGAAGAATGAACATACTGAAAATCCACACGAAGAACATGCCTTTGGGTGACGGGAAAAAGCTATTTGATGAGAAGCAGAGGGAGAAGATGCTTCTTGAAATTTCCAAAAAGGCAGAGGGATTCACAGGAGCAGACATTGAAGGATTGGCAAGAGAGGCTGCGCTACTTGCATTGAGGGAGTCAATGGCAGCCAAGTCAGTCACAATGGAGAATTTCCAGGAAGCTTTGAAGAAGATAAAGCCAAGTGTGAGCCAGGGAGTTCTTGAAGTGTACAAGAAGATTGAGGAAAACTTCATTAAGACAGCCAAGTCAGCGCTGCCTACGGAAAGCAGCTATCTTGGATAGCTTCGTGCTAATATTCTATCTCTCTTTCAGTGTAATTATAAAGTGGTTACAATACCATAATGTTTATAAAGCCTGAAATGTCAAGAATATTGTAATAAAATGACAATAAAAGTCGCACAGAAAGAATACAATATAAGAAAGAGAATTGCCAAGCATGGCGAAAACTCAATCATAGTCATACCCAAGCTTTTGAGGAATGAGCTAAGGCCAAGCACAATAGTTGAGCTTAATATACGGATTGTACAAGAGGGGGAGGCTGAGAAATAAGATGATAGACAAAAAATCAATGCTTGAACAAATAATACATAATGGGCATTCAAAGGTGCCAAGCAAACTTAGTGGTTACTGTCCTGTTTGTTATACTGATACTACTTTTGATTATGCCGGCATGCAGGAAACAAGAAAAGAAGAGCCGATGAAACTCTACCATTGCACTAATTGCACCGCAACATTTGAGCATAATCATTTGATTAGGGATTACGAAGCCACTTTTGAGCAGGCTGACCTTATTGATCCTCGTGAATTCAAGGAGTCCCAGGCAAGGGCTTTTGAAAAAGCAAAAATTAAAGAGATGGGCTATTCAGGATAAAAGATAAAAAATGACAAACAAAAACACCCTAGAACAAAAATCGCTGAACGGAAATATAAAAGAAGAAGATTTTCCTAAAAAGTTGTCCGCATACTGCAATGCGTGCAAAGTTGAAAGCATATTTGAATTTTACTCTATTCAGCAAGGCTTTAAGTTAATTCCTTCCATGGCTCTTTATAATTGCACAAGCGGATGTCATGGGACAAAGGCATATCCCACCTTGATGAACGAATTTGGTGGAAATGCTATTCAATAAATATAATAAAACTTAAAATGACAAACGAAGAAACAATTATGGTCTACCATGGAACAAGCCTTGAAAAAGCCATACAGATTGCCTTGGATGGAGCTATTTTGTCTCCTTTTGGAAAATTTTTAAGAGAAATGCAAATACTACAAAAAGAAAATCCTAAGCTATTTGAAAGATGTGCTAAACATTATGGAACTTCTGAATTAGATGAGCTTGCCTTGAAACGTGCTTCTATAGGATATAATGAACGCGAAATAGAACATAGAGTAAAATGTATTTCTTTAATTGATAGATTTGAAAATGCTTATGGGCATGCCGATGAATGTGAAAAATTTTTGGGAGGAATAGTTTTGGGAATCAAGATTTCTAAAAGAAACAGAGGAAATCTTACTGCGACATTCATTCCAAAAGAGCAGAGTTTGGACTCATTAAAGAAGGTAGCAATCTTGCCAAAATCAATGGAAAGAATTGGCTTGATAAAAGAAGCTTATTTGAAATATAATCCAGAATTCTTTGGAATAGATAAAAAACGACAGTTGTTTCCTATTCAGTAGTCACTATCGTTTCCCTTTCTGTTATGAGAAATGTGTTTTCTGCCTGCGCGACTTTTCCATGGCTGGATTCAACGAGCATTGAAAACTGATGAAGGTTTCCGTTGTCCTCCAATTGCTTTAATCCAAGAAGGGCTTTTGTTCCCATTTTTTTATGAAGCCAACGGGAGCAGAATGGAAGCGTTTGGTATTCTTTTATTATTAATTCCAAAACCTCACGTGCAACAGGGCTTCTTACGTTTTTTTCAGAGATTAATTCAAATATTCCTGAAGGGCGGCCGTCATACACTTTGCCTGAGCCATTTGTTGTGAAAGGCTCAATTGCATAAAGTCCTTTTTCAATAGGAATTTCCTGATGATTGTTTATATTAGGAATTGTAATTCCTGAATGAAGCTCATGCCTTTTCATTCCATGGCCGCTTAGATTTATAATCGGAGAGATTTCACCTGAGTTTATGGAATCCTCTATTTCCCTGCCTATTTCGCTGTTGGTAATGCCTTTTTTCATGATTCTTGACGCATTTTTCAGCGCTGATTCAGCTGAAAGTATAAGCCTTTTGTTTTCCTCGTTGTTTTCAAGGTCAAGCGAAAAAGCAGTGTCTGCAAGCCAGCCATCAAGTGAAACTCCCAGGTCTATTTTTATCAAGCCTTCTGCAACTGACTTATCATCATGACTCGGAGTGTAATGGGCTGCAACATCATTTATGCTTAAATTTACAGGGAATGCTGGATTTCCTCCAAGCTCAATAATTTTTGCCTCTATTTTTTCTGCCAGCTCAAACAGGAGCATGCCTTTTTTTGCAATGCTTCTTGCGTATTTCTTTGTATCTGAGGCTATTTTTCCTGCCTGGATTATTTTTTGCTCGTTTTGGGATAATTTGGATTCAGAAGCGTTACTAATGCCAACGCCGAATTTTTTATCACTTTTATCAGCCTTATTAGCATCATTTAGCGAAGGTTTTTTTACATTAGCAACTGCCTTTGTCATTTCCCTCCCTGTTGAGCCTCCGTATTGTTTTTCTGTCATGTTTATTTTTCTTTTATTGTCTTTATGCTAATCTATTTATTTTTCCCTATTTTTAAGCCTTCTTTCCTTTGGGATGAAGTTTGTTATTTTGTGCTCAGAGGCTTTTCCGCATCCCAGATAATTCTCCTTGTTTTTTACAACGACAAAGCCTTTCATCCCTGTGCTTATGTTCAATTCCCGTCCCATCATCCATTCTTCTGCCTGCTCATCATCAATTTCAAAAATATTCTTTTTTATCTGTTCATTTAATATTTGAGAGCCCTCTATTGTCAGTTTCAATTCGCCATTGATTACCTTTGCAAAATAAACACCTATTTTTTCCAATGCAGCTGATTCAATAATCTTTTCCAATTCATATTTTTCAGCCTCTCCTGTGAATAGCAAAAGCCTTTCACTCCCCCAGGCTATTATTTCTCCTGGAATCTCTTTTATTCCGAACTGCTCTTCAAGCTGCTGCTCAATTTTTCTTTTTTCATGTAAGGATAGTATTTTTATCATTTTACTTTTTTTATCTTAGCA
Source organism: Candidatus Woesearchaeota archaeon (assembly GCA_964452855.1). GTDB lineage: Archaea > Nanobdellota > Nanobdellia > Pacearchaeales > GW2011-AR1 > JAGVNG01. The sequence goes on along the minus strand of CAYVSB010000021.1, from coordinate 1,554 downwards.
ATGAAGAATCCCTCTGCTCGGCACTCTTCATTTGAAATTAATTTTATTTTTATCATCTTACCCTCCTTATTTTAGCAATGAAGAATCCCTCGGTATTGCTGTCCTGAGGGTAGATTCTGCAGGCTTTCTTTAATTCTTTTGAATATTCTTCGCCATTCCATTTGGTTAAGCCTGTTCTGCACCTTAAAGGCAGGCTGATATGCTCTATTTCAAGATTGCTGAACTTTTTTAATATAAAATCAATGACTTCCTCGTTCTCTTCGGGAGAATGTGTGCATGTGCTGTAAACAAGCTCTCCGCCAACTTTTAGGATATTTATTGCTGAGGCTAATAATGACTTTTGGATTTTTGAGAGATTTTTTACAGAATTAATGCTCCACATTTCATAAGTGGCGAGGCTGTTTCTTAGCGTGCCTTCTCCTGAGCAAGGAGCGTCAAGAAGTATCTTGTCAAATAGAATTTCTTTTTCTGAAAATTTCCTGCAAAGGTCAAATCCCTGTTTCCTTGTTGCAATAACATTTGAAACTCCGCATCTTTCAAGATTTGTTGCAAGAATTCTTATCCTTCCAATGCTTATGTCATTTGCAACGAGAAGCCCTGTGTTTTTCATACTGGATGCAATCTGGGTTGTCTTTGAGCCCGGAGCAGCACATAAATCAAGAATTCTTTCATGCGGTTGAGGATTGAGGGCAATGGCAGAAAGCATGCTTGCGATTTCCTGAACATAATAATATCCCAGCAGATGCTCCAAAGAGCGGCCAAGCTCGCCGGGAGCAAGGTCATTTTCAATTACCATAATCTCCGGATAATTTTTGAAAGGCTGATTTATTTCCCACTCTTTGGCTTTTAATCTGGCCAACAATTCATTAGGAGAAATCTTAAGGGTATTGCAGCGGATTGAATTGAGAGTTTGCTGTTTTAAGATTTCAAGCCAGGAATCAAAGTCCTTTTCATCAGGAAGAAGCTGTTTCATTCTTTCAGCGAGGAGAGGTTTCAACTCTGGTTTTTTTCTCATTTTACTTTAGAAGTCCCCCAATTTTGTCTGCTTTTTTCCGCTGACCATACTTACTATGTCTATGTTGAATATCTGAAGGATGTTTTCAACTGCAGGAAGAATCTGGCTTTCCAGGTAATATTTTATGTTATATTCTCCCTTTTCCATTGGCAGCTTGACCTTGTCACGCACAAGCTTTTGCTTTTCCCTTGTTTCAGCTATGAAATATTCTATCAATGCCCCTTCGTCAATAGGGATTTTCATTTCCACCATTTTTTTTGCAGCTATGACATGCGGTGAGATTGCCTTGTATTCAGATATCTGTTTTTTCAGCTGGGTTCTTATCATTATTTCCTCTCTTTTGACATTTCTTTTTTTTATTTTGTCAATAATTTCTCTTACATAGGAAACTGCCTTTTTTTCATTTCCATCCTCAAGAATCATCCTCAACACTTTGTTCTGCGTTTCCCTTGCAAGAGGACACCAGTCTCTTCTTACTGTTTCAAAGCCTCTTATCTTCAGCTTTCCGTCATTTCCAATAAGGGCATATTTCTTCTTTG
>CAYVSB010000020.1:6022-9174 GCA_964452855.1 Candidatus Woesearchaeota archaeon | reverse complement strand
ATGATGAAGAAACATTTGATTTAGAATTTGAAATTTCAAATGATGATGCTATTGCTGGTGCTCTTGATGCAGCTGGAAATGCTATTGCCAACCTTCTAAATACCTACACGACAAGCGATTCATATTCAAATCATCTTACCCTAAACAAGGCAATATATTCAAATGCAGGAGATTATACCATAAGAGCTATTGTAACTGCGGCAAGCGGACAGACAGACACAGATGAGCTTTATCTTGAAGTTATTCCTCTTGATGCGGGAAACAGCCTTCCTGTTATAACCTCAACGCCTTTGATACAAATAAATGAATCACAACCATATTCATATCAGATTGTGGCAACAGATGCAAACGGAGATACTCTTTCATATTCCCTGACACAATCTCCTACCTGGCTTTCAATAAGCAACAGCGGGCTCATATCAGGAGTTGCTCCTTCTGTAACATCTGACTACACTTATGGATTGACAGCAAGAGTTTCAGATGGAAATGGCTTTGTAACACAATCTTTTTCCCTGACAGTAAAAGACACAAACCAGGCAGGCGACACGACAGCTCCATTCATAACAATATCAAATCCTTCAAACGGGGCAACATACAATACAAATACAATAAGGCTCAGCATCAGCACCAATGAGATAGTTTCAAGAGCATGGTATGTTATTTCAGGAAATGCAACAGAAGTTGAATTGGCTCCTGTAGGGGCAAACAGCTTTGAGAAAGATGTCGTGTTTGCCAATGGAAATTATAATATTGCATTTTATGCAAGGGATATTGCGGGCAATGTAGGAACAGCAGCAGTTTCATTCACTATAAACACAAGCATTCCTGACACAACAGCACCAACAATAATTTCAATTTCCCCTGTAAATGGGCAGGTTTACACAACAACTAGCTTTGTCCTAAGAATGACTTCAAATGAGGCATTGAATGCTGCATGGTATAGTCTTGACGGCGGGGCAAATGTTTCCCTCAGTTCAACAGACAGCACAAATTGGCAAAGAGCTGTAACCATGGCACAGGGCAGCCATACAATAACATTCTATGGAAGAGATGTAGCAGGAAACATGGGAAGAAGCGCGGCAATAACATTTTCGGTTGACACCAGTGTTCCTGACACAACAGCACCAACAATATCGGTGATATCCCCTGTAAACAACTTCAGGTATACCTACTCAAATATTTTCCTAAGCATGACCTCAAGCGAGTCATTGAGTGCTGCATGGTATAGTCTTGATAATGGGGCAAGCGTAAATCTTTCATCAAGCAACAGCATAACCTGGATAGGCGCAATCAATGCGGCGCAGGGCAGCCATACAATAATCTTTTACGGAAGAGACATTGCTGGCAATGTTGGAATAAGCAGCACAATAACATTTTCGGTTGACACAAGTGTTCCTGTAATAACAGCTGTCTCTCCTGAAAACAGAACTTACAATTCAAACAGCATTGACTTTGCAATCATCTCCAGCGAATCATTGATAAATGCCTGGTATTTCCTTGACGGAGGAAGTATGACTCTTCTCAGCCAAGTAAACAGCACATCTTGGGAGAATCTAAATGCAAATGTCGCGGAAGGAAGCCACACTGTAACATTCTATGGAGAAGACCTTGCAGGAAACATAGGGACGGCAACAATCTCATTCATCGTTGACATTTCTTCATCAAGCTCAGGAAATGGGAACAACAAAAAGCCAACAATATTCATTTCAAACTCTGACGATGACAAAATTTATCTTGACCAGTTCGCAACAAAAAAAACAGGCGACGAGGTCATTGATGTCAGCCCTGTCAAGGAGCTTTCATTCTGGCAAAAGCTATGGAACTGGATTAAGAATTTTGTGAGATGGGTTTTTGGATAAAAGAAGTGTTAATGTAAAAAAGCACGATAATTACAATTAATCTTTATATTAAGGTAATAGTTATAATTAAATCGTCTGTTTTGTCATAGGATATTGCTCCTAAAACTCATCACTCATTCCCTTGAGGGGATTTACAGAATTCATTCCTCTCTTTTTACCGGAAGCAGCAATCACATCATCAATTCTAAGTATCATTATTGCAACCTCTGTCGCAGAGCTTATTGCCTGCGACTTCACCTTCAATGGCTCTATAATTCTTGCCTCAAGAACATTTTCAATTCTGTTAGTGAAAAGATTCAGGCCTGCATTCCTTTCCCCTGCATCATGCCTGGATTTCAATTCGGTGAGTGTGTCTATGGGGTCTATTCCTGCGTTTTCCGCAAGCGTCAGGGGAATAAATTCAAGCGCATTTGCAAATTCCTCAACGGCAAGCTGCTCTCTTCCGCTAAGTCCCTGAGCAAAATCCCTTAGCTGTTTTGCAAGCTCCATCTCAAAGGCTCCGCCTCCTGGAACAACAAGGCCTGACCTGAGAGTGCATGCAACATCTCCCAGCCCGTCATTTATGGCTCGTTCTATCTCATCTATGACATGGCTTGTTCCCCCGTGAATGAGTATTGTCAATGCCTTTGGGTTTTGGCATTCCCTGACATAAGTGAAAACATCGTCGCCATGCCTTTTTTCCTCAACAATCCTTGCATTCCCAAGTTCAAAGGGAGTTAGCTCATTAAGGCTGGAAACAATTTTTCCCCCTGTTGCCTTTGCCAGCTTTTCCATATCGCTCCTTGAAATTCTTCTGCAAGCATAGATTTCTTCTTTTGAAAGAAGATACTGGGCAAAGTCATCTATTCCCTTCTGGCAGAAAACTGCATTTGCGCCTGACATCTTTATTTTTTCCACAATATCCTTTATCACTCTTTCTTCCTGTGCCAAAAATCCCTGCAACTGCTCAGGACTGGTGATTGAAATTCTTGTCTGTATCTCAGGGTTTTTTATTTCAAGAGGAAAATCAAGAAGCGCAATTTTTGCATCCCTCACAAAAGAAGGCATGTCAGGGGAAACTTTTTCCTTGTCCAGAACAATGCCCGAGATTAGTTCTGTATCATTTATCCCGTCGCCCTTTATTTTTTCTATCTTTATGTCTTTCAGGTCAATTTTTCCGTTTGTCTGAATCTGCCTCACAGCCCTTAAGATTATATCAGCAAACAGCTCCTTTGAATCCTCTGCTCCCTTACCAGTCATTGCAGTCATGGCTATCTGCCTGAGAACATCGGAATCTTCAGGAGTAACTCTCAG
>CAYVSB010000020.1:2179-5988 GCA_964452855.1 Candidatus Woesearchaeota archaeon | reverse complement strand
TCTAATAATTTTCCTGCAATCATAACTGCAGTTGTCGTTCCATCTCCAACTTCTAATTCCTGAGTTTTTGCTATTTCAACCATCATTTTAGCAGCAGGATGTTCTATTTGCATTTCCTCAAGGATTGTAACCCCGTCGTTTGTCACAATTATGTCGTTTGTCGGAGACACAAGCATCTTGTCCATGCCTCTTGGGCCAAGCGTTGTCTTCACTATGTCTGCCACCATCTTTGCAGCCATGATGTTGTTTCTCTGGGCATCCTTCCCGATTATTCTCTGGATGTCCTCAGGCATCAATACCACTGGTTTGTCTGTCATTTTATACGTCCTGAACTACTCTCCCTTTTTGAGTTATCCTTAGCAGACTAGGAGTTTTTACGTCAAGCTTGACTATCCTTTCACTTTCCCTGACCTTCAGGTATATCTTTTCAGAAATGTCTCCCTCCCCAATCCAGGACGCTGTCCTGTAAGAGGTGTGCTTTTCCTCAATTTCCATGAGCTTCAAAAGATTTTTTGTCTTGGTGAATGGATTTTCGCAATTTGTATAGCCCGGACACACAATCACCGGGGCTTCCTTAAAGTAAGAAGTTGTCCAGAGAGTATTTTTTACATTGAAATTTTCCTTTGCCCATCCCCAAAGGGAAAAAGGAAATTCTGAACCGAATATCTCAGAGGAACTTCTTTCTGAAAAGAAAGATTTGAGAAACTCCTCGTCTTTACTCCTTTTCGAAAAGCCTTCAGAATGGTCAAAATACTGGGAGAACAGATGCATCCATGAAGCCTCAAGCGCAAGATTATTTCTTATCAGACCTGAAGGTGAAAAGGTGTAATTTATTCCTTCATCAGATTTTTGATATGGCGGGCCATAGAGGAATTGGAAAATTCCCTTATAATCTTCTGCTATCAAAGGGCTTCGCAGGTAATTTGAGAAATCATCATGCCTGAAAGAATTAGTTCCAAGGCGGCTGTCAAGGGCAATTGTCAGCATCTCTGCGTTCTCAGGATTCATAATAAAAAAAGAAAGACCCTTCATTATAAACATTGTTATGATGCAGAGAACATATTGGTTTTCGGCAATGTTTATAAGTAAAAAGCCCCTTGAGAAATCATCATGCAAAGGATACTTGTTGCAGACATAATGACAAGGGATCCTATAACCATCAGCCCTGACGCAACTCTCCTGGACTGCGCAAAAAGGATGGTAAAGAAAAAAGTCGGAAGCCTTTTGATAACATACAAAAAGAAGCTTGTCGGATTCATAGCTGAAAAAGACATTCTCTGGGCGCTGATAAAAAAATCAAAGGATGACCTTTCCAAAATAAATGCGCTTGAAATAGCCCCGAAAAAGATTGCGACATTAAAGCCGTCCATGAGCATTGCAGAGGCTGTCAAAAAAATGAAAAGCCTTAAGATGGGAAGGCTTCCTGTGATACATGAGGGAGAGCTTGTGGGAATGATAACTACAAAGGATATTCTTGGATTTTATCCGGAATTGTACAGCGAGCTTGATGAGATAGACACAATAAGGGACGAGACCGACAAGCTGAAAAGGCTGAAGAAAGCTCAGGTAAGGAATTTCGTGCAGAGGGGAATCTGCGAGGAATGCGGAAAAGAGGATGTCCTCTACAATCTCCACGGAATGCTCATATGCGAGTCCTGCAGGAACGAGATGTAACTGAATGCGGAAAAGATATTTTCAAGGATGTTTAGTTAAATATTTAAAGAATATTTTTGTTCTATATTGACAATAAAATGTCTGAAAAGGAAACTGTATTCTCAAGCAAAATAAAGTACAAGGGGATTTTTTCATTCAAGGATTTCTACAAATTCTGCCATGAATGGCTCACAGAGGAAACCGCGCTGGGCATAACCGAGACAAAATATTCTGAGAAACTTTCCGGCGACGCAAAAGACATAGAGGTTGAATGGTCAGGCTCAAAGAACATGACAGATTATTTCAAGTTTGAAGCCAAGATTTCATTCAAAATTGAGGGTCTCACAAAAGTTGACATAAACAAGGGAGGGGCAAAGGTTTCAACAAACAATGGCTCTGTTGAAGTCGGGATAAAAGGTTCAATTGTAAGGGATGTAGATGGAAAGTTTGAAACGACTGCATTCAAGAAATTCTTGAGGGATATTTATGAAAAGTGGGTAATCTCTGAAAAAATTGAAAATTACGAGGAAAAAATAATTAGCGGTTGCGACGAGTTTCTCTCCCAGGCAAAGGCCTGGCTTGACCTTGAGGGCAGAAAATAAATTTTTGAATTAATGAGTCTCAGCTCCGACAACCTGATGGCTTAGAGAAGCAAAATCTTGCACTCTGTTACGATTTGGACGATAATTTATGAGGGGAACAGCATTATATTCCTGCAAAGTTACTAAACCTGATTTCAAAAGATATTTCTTGCCAAAAATTTCCTTCAGTCTTTCCACTTCTATTTCTCTTGCAGCATTAACCATTGTATTATTCAATTTGTCACTTTTAACCCAGCCTTCCAAACAGGCTGGTCTTTTTTCTTTTTTGTCTTCCATTTATTTCAGAGAGCATGATGATTTAAAAAAATTTAGGTTTTTTCAAAAAAGCCAATACCGAAATCCTTAAATATAAATTCTTTCTGGTTTGTGTATGAAAAAGCGGTATTTTGTTCTTCTTGCGGCGATTCTTCTCATTTTTTCAGTTAACTCAGTTCTTGCACTTAACCTCAAGGTGGAAAAGCTCAGCACAAATGAGGTCATGATTGCCGACCTTAACAAGCAGGCAAAGTTTGATTTGAGGATAACAAATTTGGGGTCTCCGGACAATATTGAGTTTTACAATCTTCTCGGGTTCAAGATGTTTCCAATCGGGACGACATTTGTAGGGGGACAGCCAAAAGACATAACCCTTGAAATTTCCCCAATTGGAAGTATAAGGGAAAGGGGCCATTACACACTGACATATTTCATAAGGGGGCAAAACAAGGATGAACAGCAACAGGAAATAACATTTGAGATAATTGACCTCAAGGATGCATTTGAAATCGGCTCCGGCAACATTGAACCAGAAACTGGAAACCTTCAAATTTACATACACAACAGGCACAACTTTGATTTCGGGAGCATGAACGCAAAATTCACATCAGCATTCTTCAGCTTTGAAAAGAATTTCACGCTTGGTCCAAATGAAAGGAAAAATTTTGACATCTCTCTCAATAAGGAAGATTTCAAGAAGCTGCTTGCAGGATATTACACACTTAACGCAGAGGTAACCACAGGCGGAAAGACAGCTGATGTTGAGGGAACAATAAAGTTTGTGGAGAAAGACAGCATCACGACGACGACAAGAGATTACGGGTTCATAATAAACACAGAGAGCATCAAGAAAACAAATGACGGAAACATGGTTGCAAGCACAAATACTGTTGTAAAAAGAAACATATTTTCAAGACTTTTCACAACCATCAATATTGAGCCTGACAGCGTTGAAAGGCAGGGTCTGGCAATCTATTACACATGGAGCAGGGATTTGAATCCAGGGGAAACGCTTGAAGTGAATGTAAGAACAAACTGGCTTTTCCCACTGCTTGTCATAGCACTCATAATTGCAATAGTTCTCCTGACAAATCAATATACAAGAACGAACATCGTGCTTAAAAAAAGAGTAAGCTTTGTAAGGGCAAAGGGAGGCGAGTTTGCTCTGAAGGTCTCTGTCCTTGTCAATGCAAGGAAGCATGTTGAGAGGGTCAATGTTATAGACAGGCTTCCCCCATTGGTGAGGCTGTATGAAAGATTCGGCGGGGAAAGGCCGGCAAGGGGTGATGAGGAAAACAA
>CAYVSB010000020.1:0-2169 GCA_964452855.1 Candidatus Woesearchaeota archaeon | reverse complement strand
GATGATATCATACATAATCTACTCAAAAGTCGGAGTTATGGGCAAGTTCGCTCTTCCAAGGGCTGCTGCTGTCTATGAGAAGGAAGGCGAAATCAGCGAGGCTGAATCCAACATCGCGTACTTCGTCGCAGAGCCGAGAAAGATGGAAGATTAATTTTCTGGAAATTACTAATAGAATCGCAACGCCAGTTTATCAGGCATTTTTACTTATTTTTTCTTGATATAAATGTTAATCAATAAACCTTAAAAAGACTTTGTATCTTTTAATTGCAGCCCTCTGTAGCTCAGTGGTAGAGCGCTCGGCTGTAGATATAATGTCTAAGGCGGATATTCCGTTAAGGAAATTAAATGAAGCCCCAAAAGCCGACGAGCAGAGCCCGAGAGATTCCCGGTCCGATTCCGGGCAGAGGGATTTTTTATTTCAGGATTGCTAATAGCAAACAGCCTTTGCTTCCTCTTTTTGTCTATGATGGAAAAATTATAAAATAAATGCTTTATTAATTATCATTAAATTACAAAAAAGAAAGATAATCTGAATAGAAAGCTTATGTATCATTAGCACAATTCCTACAATCATTTCCCATTATGCACTTTCCCTTGCATATTTCCGACAGAACAAATGTTTATATACCGAGGCTGAGGACTAAAAAAATGATAATTTCATATCCAAATAAACAAGGAGGAATGTCGGGAAAGCACAATTGCCGTATAGAAATATTTAAAAATCCGGCATTTCTTTAGGAAATAATAAAATGAGGTCGAAGTCGAAAGTTGAAAAGGTTTCCCAGCTTTATGCTGAGGATGATGAAGAAAATCCTGAGGAATCATTTGATGATGTGGTTAGGGAACTAGAACTTGACGATTAACTTTTTATTTTTTAGTCATTTGTTACCTTAAGAGCTACTGCATTGTTCGTCTTTCCAAGTTCATTGTAAGGATAGTCTATCTCAAATCTTATTTCCTTCACGTCCAGCTGAAGCACGAATATATTTTTCAGGCTTATCTCTCTGCCATATCCTACTTTGAGTTCATTCACATTTATTTTTTTGACAATTTCCCCATCTGCATAGATATTGAGCGCAGAGCTTTCAGAATCAATAAGCCCGCTGTTCTCCAAAGTTATGTTTGCATCAAGATATTTTCCATTCATAACTGCAGAGGCATTTTCCACTGAAAGGTCTGGATAGCTTGGGAATGAGTAAAGCAGGCTTATCGTATTTATTATGTCCTCGCCTATTTCCTGGTCACAGGAGCTGTAAGGATACATTATGTTTTCAGGATTTGAAGAGTGATTGAATCCCAGGACATGCAGCAGCTCATGGATTCCCACATTTGGCTGGGGGCATACAGAATCCCTTAGCAGAAGTATTTTTCCTGAGGAGATTACGTTGAAGTTTGAGGTTCTTATGACATTCTCAGGACCTCCCTCACCTGCTATGAAAAGCCCTCCTTCAATCCTTGTTTTTGAGTCGCAGGTCACTATGATTTGCGGGCTGCCATCTCCATCCGAAGGATAAAAGCTGAGAATAGTCAGATTGGAAACTATTCCAAACGCGGTTTCCATGTCATTTTCCTTTGAAACAGGACAATCATTGATACTGTATGAAATCTCCTTTTCCGGGAACCTCATGTTCGGGTAAAATTGCGGCACATATCCTTCTGAGTTCTGTCCTGAATCATTTATGCTGAAATTATAGTTTGGCTCGCTTGTTCCGAAGTCAATTTTTTCAAAGGGAATTATCCAATAAAAGACAAGAAGAAAAATTACAATTATAAAAAATATAAGGCTTAATGCGGATTTCCATGTCATTCTTATACTTGCCAAGAGTATTTTATAAAAGTTGCCGAGCTTCAGCTTTTCATAATCAAAATTAAAAAAAGAAAAAGTGTTTAAATTAAATAAAAAACCCGTTACATGTCATCCCATTCATCTAGGTCAGGGTCTTTTTTCTTCTTGACAAATCCCGAGTCATCATCGCCTTCCTCGTCTTCGCCAGGAAGCTTGTCCATGTCCTCGTCATCCTCTTTGTATGAATCGTCTTCCATTTTAAATATTTTTCACCTTATCTGGCAAAAGCCAAAAGCTCTTTTAAAGTTTTTGGTGGTAAAGAATGTGTATAGCCAACAGACATATGTCCTACCCTCTGAAATACTTTTCAGCAGGTGTTT
>CAYVSB010000019.1:0-9280 GCA_964452855.1 Candidatus Woesearchaeota archaeon | reverse complement strand
TGAAAGAGCACAGGTAATTGCCCAGCAGCATAGGGTAACATATGATTCACCAATAGAACCTGAGCTTGTTGTGAAGGAAATTTCAAACATGAAGCAGCAGTTCACCCAATACGGGGGAGCAAGACCATTCGGTGTTTCAATGATGACCTCGGGATTAAACCAGGAAAAGCCTGAGCTTTATGTGAGCGATGTGACAGGAAATTATTATGCATACCATGCAAATGCAATCGGCGAGAATGATGAAAAACTCAAGGAAAAGCTGAGAGAGAAATACAAAAAAGACTTTAACATAAAGAGAGGAGTAAAGGCAGCTGTTGAAATATTCAAGGAAATCCAGGGAAGCAAATTTGACATAAACAGATTTGAGCTGGCATATATTGAGATAAAAGACAAAAAGCTGAGAAGACTTGAAGGCGAACAGATTAAGGATTTTTAAAATGGGAATGAATATTGAAAAGAAATTAGAAGGAAGAAGCAATCTAATATCAAGGCACAAATATGTTCCAACAACTAATAAAATAGCTGAAATGACTAACCTTATATCAATTAATGGAGTTCTCCAAATAGTTGATAAAAATTTTGCATTAACTGAAGAAAAGCCTGTAATGTATCCTAATGAATTTGGCGGAGGGTATGGGTTTATCTAAAATGACAAACACCACTGCACGACTGAAGAGAATGGGAAAAAACTTTGAAATCCTCGTTGACATGGACGCTGCATTGAAGTTCAAGAAAGGCGTCTCTGGATTCATCCAGGCAGAGGGCGATAGGGTTTTCAGCGACATAAAAAAAGGGCTTACTGTTCCCAATGCAGAAATAATGGCCGCGTTCGGAACCCTTGACATTTCTGAAATTGCAAAAAAGATAGTGAAAGACGGGGAGGTTCTTGTAAGCCAGGAGCACAGGGATGAGGAAAGAGAGAACAAAATAAAGCAGGCTGTTGACCTTCTTGTAAAATCTGTAACAGACCAAAAAGGCAAGCCATACACTCCTGAAAAAATAAAATCCGCGCTGGAACAGGCGCATGTAAACATAAAAAATACTCCTGTTGAAAACCAGATAAAAGAGATAGTTGCAGAAATCTCAAAGATAATCCCTGTAAAAATAGAAACAAAGACCTTTGAAGTAACTGTACCTGCAGTCTATACAGGACAGGTTTACGGCATGCTCAGCCCATACAAGGAAGAGGAAAGATGGCTGGACAACGGAGATTTAAGGGTTAATGTGGCTGTTTCAGGAGCATTAATTCTTTCATTTTTTGACAAATTAAATTCAGTGACTCATGGAAGCGCCATAACAAGGGAAATAATCCAATAAAAAACAAAGGAGTAAGAAATATAAAGGAAGTTTTTCAACTAAATTAGAAAATGACAGAAGAAAAAAGAAAAATCGTAATACCGGGCGAAGTAATAATGTCAGGAGATAGTTATCTTCCAGGAGAAGGCACAGAAAAAGTCGGGGATGACATAATTGCAATGAGATACGGACTTGGCGAAGAGGCAAGCAAGCTTGTAAGGGTGATTCCTCTTTCAGGTGTATATCATCCAAGAAGGGGAAATGTTGTTATAGGAAAAGTTGAAAACATAACCTTCAACGGGTGGCTTATTGACATTGGCTCTCCTGAAAATTCATTCCTTTCGCTTGCCGAATATCCAAAGTTCGTGAGAAAAGACGAGATTGAGGACATTATGAGGATAGGAGACATGGTTGTCGCAAAGATAAAGGATGTAAACAGAAAAGCTGTTGACCTTACAATGAAGCTTCGCGGATTGGGAAGGATTGACGAGGGAATGATAATGCAGGTAAACCCAAACAAGGTTCCAAGAATAATCGGGAAAGAGGGAAGCATGATAAGCCTTATAAAAGACGAAACAGGTTGCATGGTTACTGTGGGACAAAACGGCCTGGTATGGATAAAGGGAAACGACGTGGAGTCAGAGCTGTTTGCCAAGAGAGCAATAAACTTTGTGGCTGAAAAGTCATTCATAAGCGGACTGACAGAAGAGCTCAAGAAATGGTTTGACCGGGAGAAAAAGAAAAAATGAAAAAATTAGATGAAAAAATGAAATCAAATGTTGGAATATTGCTTGATGCGCAGGGACTTCTTACTGCAAATGCCAAGGATTCAATTAATTCCCTTAAGAGTTATGAAATCCCCAATAAAAATTATAATCAATCTCAAAAATTAAAAAAAGAAACTTATGTAACAAGATGACATTCAAAAGACCAGACGGAAGAAAATTAGACGAAACAAGGGAAATGAAGGCAGAAGTCGGCGTTGTTCCAAATGCAGACGGAAGCGCAATGTTCTCATTCGGTGACACCATTGCAATCGCCGCAGTTTATGGACCAAAGAAAATGCATCCGCAGCATCTTCAGGATTCTGAGAAAGGAACCCTAAGATGCACATATAACATGCTCAGCTTCTCTGTAACTGACAGGATAAAGCCAGGACCAAGCAGGAGAAGCATGGAAATAAACAACATATCAGAATGGGCTCTTGCTCCTGTTGTAATGATAGACCAGTTCCCAAACACTGTTGTTGATGTCCATATAAACATAATCCAGGCAAATGCCTCAACAAGATGCGCTGGAATAAACGCCGCATCACTTGCGCTTGCACATGCAGGAATACCGATGAACGATATGGTTTCAAGCGTTTCAATAGGAAAGCTTGACAAGACTTTGGTTGTTGATGTAAGCAAGGCAGAGGAAGACTGGGAAGAGGGAGAAGGCGCAACAGACATGCCTATGAGCTTTACGCATGATGGAAGACTTACACACATACAGCTTGATGGAAAAATAAAAAGAGAGCAGCTAAAGGAAGCAATAATAATGGCAAAAAAGGCAACAGAGGAAGTTTATGAACTTCAGAAAAAAACTTTGAAAGGAGTTGAGGAATAATGGATTTTCTTAAGACACCGGATATAACAAGGGAAAGGATAATCAAATACCTTGAGGAAGGAAAAAGATTTGACGGAAGAAAGCTTGATGAATTCAGGGAAATAACAATTGAACCAAATATTTCAAAGAATGCAGAGGGAAGCGTCAGGGTAAGAATAGGAAAGACAGAAGTGCTTGTGGGAGTCAAAATGGCTGTTGGAACACCATATCCTGATTCACCTGACAAGGGAAACCTCATGGTTACTGCAGAGTTCCTTCCATTGAGCTCACCAAGATTTGAGCTTGGCCCCCCAAAGTTCAATTCAATAGAGGTTGGAAGACTTATTGACAGAATAATAAGGGAAAGCAAATTCATTGAGCTTGATAAGCTATGCATAAAGGAAGGGGAAAAAGTCTGGTCTGTTTTCATAGACATATATTCAATAAACGACGATGGAAACCTTCTGGATGCTGCTGGAATAGGTGCAATAGCTGCATTGAAAACCGCAAAAATACCAAAATATGATGAGGAAGAAGAGAAGGTTGTTTATGGGGAATGGAGCAGCAAAAACATTCCCTTGAGCAAAGACACTCCAATATCAATAACACTTCACAAAATAGGAAATTCAATAATAGTTGACCCTACGAGAGAGGAAGAAGATATCAGCGAAACAAGGCTGACTATAGGAGCTTCGGAAAACTATATTTCATCCATGCAGAAAGGAGACGAAAGAAGTCTTGAGGTAGAGGAAATTAACAAAATGATAGACCTCTCTGAAAAGCTGTATAAAAAAATCTATTTAAACATTGAAAAGTTTGTAAAATAAGAAGATGAAAATAGAGGATTTTTCAAAATATGAAATGGCAAGAGTTCTTGGAGCAAGAGCCTTGCAGATTGCCATGAATGCGCCTCTTCTAATAAAGATAACAAAAGAGGATTTGGAATCACTGAGATATGATCCTATAAAGATTGCGGAAGTTGAATTCAGGTCAGGAATCCTGCCTATATCTGTGAAAAAGCCATTCCCTGAGAAAAGAGAGGGAGAGCTGAAGAAGCCTCAGGAGCAGAAGATAAGCGATGAGAACATAGAGGCAAAGGAGTCAGAAGAGGAAGAAGAAATTGTCAAGGAAGGAGAGATAATGGCTCTTGCAACTCCTGACGATGAGATTGAGGAAGTTGCCGGCGGGGAAGAAGCTGGAGAAGAGGAATAAACAGCAGACAAAAATTCTATTATCCAAAATTACTAATCTGTAAAACAATTAATTATTATGATAATATCGTTGTTTGATTATTAGTATACTTGATTTTTACAAATATTTTTCTTTGCAATTAAATTTATATACCAAAAAGCATTTTTCCACCCATGGTTGTTATAAAAGAGGTTTCAGCCAAGGCTGTGTTTGATTCAAGGAGGGAGAGAACAATATCTGTTTCTGTTAAGACTGATGTTGGCAGTTTTTCCGCAAGCGCCCCGAATGGAAAGTCAAAGGGTAGGAATGAGACAAAAAGCTACATAAAAAGCATTGATGAAGATATAAAGGCCTTGAAAAAAATGAGCGAATATTTTTCCTCTGAAAAAATAGAAAAGTTTGAGGACTTGAGAAGAATAGAGGACATTGTTGACAGGCAGATAGGAGCAAACACTCTTTTTGCGCTGGAAGCAGCTATACTAAAGGCTGTCGCAAAAGAGCAGAAAAAGCAGATTTGGCAGCTCATAAACCCCAAGGCAAGGAAAATGCCAAGGCTTGTCGGGAATTGTATAGGAGGAGGAAAGCATTCAAAAGGTGCTGGAAGCAGCGGGAAAAAACCTGACTTCCAGGAATTTCTTCTTATTCCAAACTTAAAAAGCGTGAAGGAAAGCCAGGAGAAAAACAAAGCTCTCAAGGAAGAGGCTGAACGATTGCTCAAGGAAAAGGATGAAAAGTTTGAAGCCAAAAAAAGCGATGAGGATGCGTGGGTTACTTCCCTTAATGAAAAAGAAGTCTTGGAAATAATGAAAAAGCTGGGAGTCCAATTTGGAGTAGACATTGCAAGTTCAAGCTTTTTCAGCAGAAAAAAATACCATTATGAAAATCCCCAGCTGACAAGAACAAAAGATGAGCAGTTTGATTATATTTCAAATCTTGTTAGGAATTTCTCAATTTTTTATATTGAAGACCCTTTTGATGAGGAAGACTTTGAAAGTTTTTCCAGGCTGCTTAAAAAATTCCCTGATTCTCTTATCGTTGGAGATGACCTTACCGTCACAAGCTCAAAAAGGCTTGAAAAAGCGATAAAGATGAAGAGCATAAATGCAATAATAATCAAACCAAACCAGTGCGGAAGCCTTCTTGAAGTTCAGCGAGTATGTGAAATGGCTGATAAAAACGGGATAAAGAAAGTATTTTCCCACAGGAGCGGAGAAACAGAGGAAAGCATTCTTGCAGACATCGCATTCGGGTTCGGCGCTGATTTCTTCAAGTGCGGAATAACTGGCAAAGAAAGAGTTTCAAAAATCAAAAGACTGATAGAAATAGAAAAGAAATTGAAACTCTCTCAATAGCCCGTCTATAAGCCAGCCTAAAGAACGAGAGGCAAAGATAAAGCGTCTTATCGAAATAGAGAGAAGTCTTCGATAAGCTCATTACTTCGTCTAAGCGTAGCCAAAGTAAAGCGGTTAATGCAGATTGAGGAAGGGTTGAAGTGAATTTGTCCTCTAATCCATATAAAATTTATATTTAAGAGGCATATAAGAATTATTATAATAAAGTGTGCGATTTCCAATAGAAAACCTTTAAAAACTATTTTTGCTGTGAATTCTTATAATGGGCATAATCAAGAAAATAGAGAAGGAAGTTGAGAAAGATATTGTCAAAGGCGAGGAAGTTCTTCAGGGACTTGTTGAAAATGTTGAGGAAAAGATAGGGCTGAAGCCGAAAAAAGCCAAAAAGACTTCTATTCCAAAGCCGAAAAATGAAGGGGAAGAGGAGCTTTCAGGAAAAGAGCTTGAAATTGAAGCTGAGCGGGAATCTATTTTGCCTGACATTGAAAGGAAGAAGAAAGAACTTCTTGAGAAGGTAAAAAAGCTGAAGGAGAAGGTACTGGCTGAGGCTATAAGCACAGAAGAGCTAAAGGAAAAAGTCAAGGCAAAGAAAAAGGGCGAGATGCTTGTTCCTCTTGAAGAATATGTAAAGTCAGGAATTTATCTTGGGACAAAGGTTGTAACCCCTAACATGAGGCAGTTTGTATACAGAAGAAGGGCTGATGGGCTTGCAATATTCAACACAGACCTTATAGATGAAAAGCTGAAGGAAGGTGTGGAATTTCTTTCAAAGTTTGACGCAAAAGATGTAATACTTGTCTGCAAGAGGCAATCTGGCTGGAAAACAGCAGAGATGTTCGGCAGAATTACCGGAATAAGAACATTCACAAAAAAATATCCTGCTGGAATACTTACAAACACCACACTTCCGGATTTCTTTGAAAACGAGCTCACAATAGTATGCGATTCATGGCTTGACAAAAATGCACTTAATGATACGCTGAAAGTAAGGAAAAAAATCATGATGGTATGCGACACAAACAACTTCCCAAAGGGAGCTTACCAGACAGTCATAGGAAACAACAAAAGCACAAGAAGCCTCGGACTGATGTTCTACATTCTTGCAAGGGGATTCTGCAAGGCAAAGGGAATCAGCACAGACCAGATGCCTGACATGGACTGGTGGACAAGCGAGGATGAAAAAGGCGCGGAGATGGGGGTATAAAATGAAGCAGGAATATAAGTTCACTGAAGACAGCCTTGGAGGAGTTTATGGGATGGGCAAATATGCAGGTCCAGTGCCAGCATCAGAATACAAAAGGACTATTCATCCTGAAAATAATCCCAAAAGCGACATCCACAATCATTCAACAAAATCCAAACTTGAACAAAGAATTAAAAGAAAATTCAAGGAAAGGACAAGGGAAGTTCAGCTGGAAGAATTCTGAATAATTATTACATAAAATTTTATTCCAATACCTAATTAAAGTAATTTTGATTAAGATGCAGGTATTTAAAATGAAAAGCAAAGGGCGCCTGAAAAATTATGTAAGAAAAACAAAACCAAAAGCCAAAAATTTCCTGAACATTATTCTTGGACTGATAATTTTTACTATTTTGATAGGGACTGCATTTGGGACAAGCTTTCTTTTTGGAATATTTTTCATTATAGGTTTTGCACTCTCAATATACAACGGAGATTTGAAAAGAAAGCCCTGGAAACCGATTGCAATTTTTATAGGAGCTTTGATAGTAAGAATAGGACTAAATCAGTTCTTTGAACCTATTCTTGCCGCAAAAACCCTTATGGATCTGGCAGTGGCTGCCCTGATTTTTATATCAATAATTGTATTTGGATGGAGAATTAAGAAGAGCTAATCTTAAACCAAAGCCATCCTGATTTTTTCCCGCCGTATCCTGTCTTTACAAGGATATATTTTCCCTTTAGTTTTTTCCCGTGAAGTTCAAAAATAAGCTTCTTGGGGGTTTTTTCAAGCATTTCATATTTTCCATTGTCCCATATTTTTACCTCTCCTGCCCCGTAATTTCCCTCAGGTATTGAACCATGAAATTTTGCATATTCAATAGGATGATCCTCAACCTGAACAGCCAATCTTTTTGTCCCAGGTGTTTTTAGGTTTTCAGGAGTTTTTGGAACAGCCCATGATTTTAGCGTGCCGTTCATTTCCAGTCTCAAGTCCCAGTGCAAATGGCTCGCGTGATGCTCATGAATGACAAAGGCTAAAGATTTACCGCTTTTCTTTATGGTTTTTCCTGATGGCTCTGTTGTTAATGAGAATTTTCTTTTCTTTTTGTAAATTGTAAGGGACATTTTATTTCCATATTTTAAAGACAATTATTTTTATAAACCTTCATGTTAATTCTTTGAATATGCAGCCTCAAGAAAACAATTACAGACTCATATTCATGAGCGAAGAGTATAAGGATGATGTCAGGAAGATAATTAGTAAGCACAGGGAATTGAAAGCCCATAACAAACAACATCCCCTTCTGAAAATGATAAATGAAATCGGCAGAAGCGGGTTTTGCAGGACAGAAAATTTCAACAAGCAATATCTTATAGGAGATAGAAAAGTGCTGGCTGCGCTGGAAAATTACATAATAGACCTCAATGTGGCGATAACAGAAGAATCAGAAAAAGCAAGAATGGAAAATAAGGGAAGTATAGAGACGCTGGTTTAGGAATAGTAGAAATGTTCATATTTCAGGACAATTATTTTTATAAAGGCGTTTATTAATAATCTTTTATGGCAAGAAAAATGGAAGTTTATGATTTAAATTGGAAAGAAAAGCAATTTATAAGGTTATTAGAAGCAAATGGATTTTATTATAATGAATCTGATGGTCAAATTTCATCACAAGATAGAACAAGTCAAACCTATTTTTTTGGTCATATAACACACGAGAAACCACGTTATTCGGGATATCTCGTAATCTATGATGAATTTGAAAAAAGAGATAAAGATTTTCCAACATCAAAAGAAACTTTTTCAAAATTAAGAAAATTAGCAGAGGAATTTGAAGGGTAGAACCTTAATCATTTCTTCTAAGCCTTGAAGTGCTCGTTCTTTGCACCGCATTCATGGCAGAATTTCTGCCTTTCATCAAGATTGGTTCCGCATTGAGGGCATTTGTTTGTTATCGGTTTCATCTCAATGACTGCCTTGTATCCTGCCTTTCCCGAAACAAGCTTTGAAAAAACGTCCGCAAATCCCTGCGACCTCTGAAGGTCTGTCTGCTCTTTCTGCCTGTCGTAGATTTCAACCATTTTTATTTGAGAGACAGGAAAATATTATTTAAAAATATTGCGAAAATATTTACGTTCGCTTCGCTCACCTGTGAATATATTCAAAGGATAATGCAAGAACCAATTTAAAATTAGATTATTGGAATTTTTAGATTAATATGCGGGCGTCAGCGAGCAATTAAATAACTCCAATTCCCCTCGCCAAATCTCAGAAAGGTTTATAAACGCTTTTTTGGTAACATATTTGTTTAACTAAGATGAGTGCCTTAAAAATGTGCATACTAAAACTTAAGCGAAAACTCGAGTTGAATTGCATTAAGGTATGAAGTATGTAGAAGCAGTCACTTAGTTGTGTTTCTTTAAAGACATAATTAATAAAATAAATTGTCGAAGCCAATAGTTAGGAGATGTGTGAAGTGTTCTCAATCTTGCAGAAAGAGAATGCGCGGAGATTTTTGGCTTGCTTATTTCTCTTCGGTAAAACGAATGAAATGGGCAAGGATTAATTAACATTATCTAAAATAAATATAAAAAATTTTAGAATAAAAATCTATGAAGTTTTAATTCCAGTTGATCCTGCTGGCGGCTGCGGCTCTCTGGTTTGCAC
>CAYVSB010000018.1:8054-9383 GCA_964452855.1 Candidatus Woesearchaeota archaeon | reverse complement strand
GGGTCTCTTCCTGATGCAAATGCATTGATTTCTCCTGATTCCATAATATAAAGCCTTGGCATTGGAAGCCCTGAAGCTATTGACATTCCCTCTGCGGCATGGTAAAACATCCTATGCTCTGTCCTTGAAGCAGGCTTTGCCCTTACAGAAGCAAGCGCAATTTTGTCAGAGTTATAATAGCTTCCCAAAATGTAAGAAAGGGAAAATATAATGGAGAAAATCATTATGATAAAAAAATAGCCAGGGTCAAATATCATTGAAATCACATAGCCAAGAATTATGAAAAACACAAATATGGCTGCAATAAGAAGGAAGGATTTTATCTTGTTTCCTTGTATCTGGTCATCAAATGAAATTCTTTGTTGCATGAAATTGTTAATGTTAAACGTCCTTTAATTAATATAACCCATCCTTCTTTATATTTAAAAGTTTATTATCTCAATAATCTAATTTAACCTCTTAAGAATTATTAATCAAAACTTAACTTTCGGAACAACCTTTTCCTCTGCAAGGATTTCAAGGTATTTCTTTGCTGTTCTTCCGTATATTGAAGCAAACAGAACTCCGGGGAATTTCTTTGTAAGGTTGTTGTAGCTCATGATTGAATCATTGTAATGCTGCCTTGCATATGCAACCTTGTCCTCTATTGCCGCAAGCTCCTGTTGAAGCTGAAGGAAGTTTTCATTTGCCTTTAACAGAGGATAATTTTCTGCTATTGCAAACAATCTGCCAATGAATTGCTCAAGCTGTGCGCCAGCCTTTACTCTTTTTTCAAATGTAGGTGCCTTGAGAAGAGCTGTTCTTGCCTTTGTAACCTCTGCCATTATCCCTTTCTCATGCGACGCATATCCCTTTACAGAACTGATAAGGTTTGGCACAAGGTCTGCTCTTTTCTTAAGCTGAACATCAATCTGGCTCAAAGAATTGCCAATCCTGTTTTCCAGAATAATAAATCTGTTGTAATAAACTATGAAAACCAATACAATAAATGCAGCCACTCCAACAATCCAAAATATCATATTATTATACCTGTCCTGTCTGGTTGAACTTCTTCATTGCCTGCTCAAGAATTACCTGGGGTGCAAACCCTTTCCTGCTGCACGCCTTTGCAAAATCATCATAGACAGCCTGATCAACATTATAGTCAAGCTTTCTTTTCTTTGCGCCTGGTGGTGTTGCTGCCATGATTATAAAAGAAAAAACTGGTTTATAAATATTGGGTTTGAAAAATGGGCGCGGAGGGAATCGAACCCCCATCCACTGCTCGCTCCGTCAAAACTCTGGAGGCAGTTAGTCTACCATTAGCCTACGCACCCGCAATATTACAAA
>CAYVSB010000018.1:846-8044 GCA_964452855.1 Candidatus Woesearchaeota archaeon | reverse complement strand
GATGAACTTTTGAAAAGATTGTTGTCCTTACAGGCCTGACTCCTGAGAAATAAAGCACAAAATGCCTCATCCCCCATGTTCCCGGATTTGTGAGCAGCATGTAAATGAGCCTTGAGCCTCCAGTCGTGGTTATGATTCTTGCAGATTTTCCTTTGAGAAGCCTCTCTGGAAAAGGATTGAACTTATGCGGCAGTTTTTTATATCTATACGCAAATCCCGGAATGAAAACCCTGTCAATGAATCCTTTCAAAAGAGAGGGCATTGTTCCCCACCATGTCGGATAAACAAAAACCAGGTGGTCAGCCAGCATTATTTCCTTTTGAGCTTTTTTCAAATCAGGCTCAAGAATATTATTTTTTGTCAAATCATCGTGAAGCACAGGGTCAAAATTCATCTTGGAAAGATTAAGCATTTTCACATGATTCCCTGATTCCCTGGCTCCTTTTGCATATTTCTCTGCAATCGCATGGCTAAGGCTTGTGCTTCTCGTATGTCCGATTATAATTAATATATTTTTCATACTGATTTCAAATTGAGGAACAAAAAATAAAAAAGAAAATAAAATGTGCTTACTTGTTGTATGCCAGCAGGGAATATCCCGATACTGCGACAAGGTGCATGATCAGTGAAGACCAGTTGCCCCAGTACACGAAAAATGCCGCAACAGTAAGGATTACCATTGGAGGAATTACAGCGTACTTAAGCTTGTAATTTGCAAGTATTGCAGCTCCTGATAATACTTCTCCAGCTATAAGCACCCATGTCCAAAAGGCAGGCGCCCATGAGAAAAGAGCCATGCTGGAAAGCATTCCTGTAACTGCGTCAGGTCCTGATGCAAAAAGCTTCAGAAGTCCTGCGACAAGCATGAGCAATCCCAAAAGCACTCGGTTTGTCAGTTTTAGATAATTTTTCATTTTTAACCTCCTTTTAGCTTTGTAAGACATGAAAGGAAATTTGTCTTTTAAACATTTCTGTGAATAATCTAATTTTAAACAATACTAATAATCACCCTCCAGCGTAAATAATAAGATAAATATTATCTCGGCTTCCAGTATTGCTCCTTTTAATAATATCTTGCCTGAAATTTTTATTAGACGTTAACTAATTAATTTTTATTTATGCCATCCTTTTTATCTCGCTGATTTCATCGTCGGAAATTGCACACCCTTTTGTCTTCACGCCGTAAAGAAGAGCATCAAGCACTTCCTTCCCCTTGAGGTCAACAAGCCCTTTCTTGTACGCTACAAAGACAAGCTCTGATGATCTTATGAACTTCAGCCCCCTGAAAAATTCAAAATTTTCCTTCCTGAAGTTTATTTTTACATGCAGCCTTTTTTCAAGCAGCTTTCCAAGATTTTCAGGCATTTCGCCCAGCATTCTCATTGTCCTTTCATCAATTGCAATTGCAGAATCAATTCCTTTTTCCTTCATCATCTTCGCAAGCGCAACGCAAGAAGCCTCTGCAGAATCTATTATGTGTATTTCTTTTCCGTTTCCCACATATGTATTATTGGCAATTTCCAGCGCCTTTCTTGCCATTGCTGAAATTTCCTGAGATTTGAAGCCAAGCGCAGAAGGCATCTCAATTATTCCTTTTGAAAGAAGATGGTTTATTTTAAGGGCTTCAAGCTCAAATCGCTTTATATGGAGGGGAGTGTCAATAACTTCTTTCTTAACCTCTTCGGTGATTATGAATTTGCCCTTGAATATTCCCTTAAGCTTTTCAAATTCTTCTGTGAGCCCGCTCATTACAAAGCTTATGAGGGTTCCTGAGTCAAACACAATTGCCTTTCCTGTTCCAGTGCCATTCCTAGAAGATTTCATCCGAACATCTCCTGTGCCATTTTAATTCTTTTTTGAACATCCATTGTGTTTTCAAGGGGAACATCATCCATCCTTGCCTGTCCTGCATAACTTGCAAGCTCATAAAGAGTAATTCCCAGAAGGGCAGCAGTTCTCTCCATTGAAATTCCATGTTCATAAATTCGCGATGCCTTATTTATCCGTGCTTTTCTGAAAACATCCTGTATGTAAACTCTTAATTTTCCCGAAAGCTTTCCTATTGACTTTGTTATTGACCCTAAATCAGTTGCTATCTTCTGGTCATTATTTTTTTCAATGTCATTTATTGTTGCATCAACTGCCTGCAGAATATTTCCATAAAATCCGCTCCATCCAGAGAATCGCTGATACTGATGTCTTTCAAGAATTTTTCCCAGCGAATACACGATGACTGCAACAGCAATATTGTCAGGGTCATTTGTCAACGAGGCTGTATTTATTGTCTGATTGCTCAAATCCTTTATTAGGGTGCTGTTTCCCTCTTTCATTGCCTTTTTTGTTTCCCTGAATATTCTAAGAATATTCCCCTTTTCCTGCATGTCCAATAAAAGGGATTTGCATTAATAAATGTTAAGGATTTCCACAAAAAAAGTTTTAAAAAGCCAAAAAAGGTGCGATTAATATGATAAAAAATCTTTTGCCGGCAATAAGAAGAACAGGAATCAGTCTGCTAATAGCAAGCACTTTAGGTCTTTCAGAAATTTATTCCCAATGGTCACAATATAATCCCAATGCAAATGCAAAAAAGCTTGTGGAAATTGTCAAAGCCAGCCCGAATTTGTTCATTCAAAGACTGGGAATGTATCAAAAAAGAATGACCATTAATGAGCTGGGAGAAGTTAAAGTCACCTACTTTGACAATAAAGAAATTGGAACGATAGGAAAGGGAGATGACCTAAGGGTTGTTATACAAGATTTCTGGGGAGAAAAGAAATGCTTTAATGATTATAACCTTAATGGAATGGTCTTGGAAAATATAAGAAGTGGTGATGATGTAGCTTCAATACCTAATAAAGATTATGAGGAATACAAAAATGGGCTGCTTCTCTATGAGATGAACATTAGTAACATAATGGGATTTTACAATGACTCCTATAATGAAACGCTGGGAAAAATAATAAAATTCCTGGAAAGCTCTAAATGAAAGTTATCTAAAGTTAGTCCTGTTGGCATTTTCAATAAAAAGCCCGTGAACTCCAAGAACAAAATCATAATACTTTTTTCTTTGCTTTGGATTAAGGAATGTTACACCCCTGTTTCCCGTATTAATAGTCATTTCAACGCGCTGGCAGGGAATTTGTATCTCTATGCTATGCCCTGAATAATAATCTCCATATTTCATCATTGCTACTGTTCCTCCTTCGCGCTTGGACAAAATTTTTGGCGCAAAGATTATTGTAGGAATAGGTTCTGTATAATAAGTTTTTCCCCACTCGTAATTAACATCAAACAACTTCTGTGCCAAATCATTTATTTTTTCCTTTGAGTCAAAAGGAGGTGCGTTAATGAATTCCCTTTCATTCAAGGAGAGATATATTCTTTCCCAAGCCTCATAGACACCAATTCTATAATTCTCTTTTGCTGGTGGAAATCTTTCCATTAGCATATTGTAAAGCTTTTCAGTCATGTCCAAAGCCATCTCTTGTAATTTATAAATAAAATTGTGATTGAGTGTTAGATTTTTATACCTCCAAAACTTGTTTTCTGAAAATGAAACAGGCAATACTTGACACAAGCTTCATACTTTCATGCGTGAGGAAAAAAATAGATTTTTTTGAAGAAATCGCAGCAATCGGGCTTGAACTCGTGATTCCCATCCAGGTAATCCTGGAAATTAAGAAAATTAAAAAACCGGAGGCAGAAACAGCAATGGCAATCATTGAAAAAGGCATGTTCAAAACCCTTGATTTGAAGACCAAAAATGTTGATGATGGCATTGCAAGGATGTCTGAAAAAAACCCAGGGGACATTGTTGCGACAATTGACAAGGGGCTTCAAAAGAGGATAAAAGCCAGGAAAATGATAATAAGGGGAGCAAAGGGATTGGAAATTATTTAAAAAGCTTTAAAAACCGATTTTTACTATATTTTTTGATTAAAATGTTCTATGTAACAGAAGTTGAGGACCATATAAGGGTTGAGCCAAAGCTCTTCGGAATACCCACGTTGGACGCAGTTGAAAAGCAACTAAAGGAAACCTATGCGGATTACTATGACAAGGAGCTTGGAAAAGTTATAACAGTCATAGAAGTTCTTAGCGTCGGTGAAGGAGTCATAATACCAGGGGATGGAGCTGTTTATTATATTTCAAAATTCAAGCTTTTGACATGGAAGCCAGGGCTTCACGAGCTTGTATACGGAACAATAGCAGAGATAACAAGCTTCGGAGCTTTCATAGACATGGGAATGCTGAGGGGAATGATACATATAAGCCAGACAATGGATGATTATGTAAGCTTCAGCAAGTCAGACTCTCTTTTGGGAAAAGCCACAAAAAGGACATTGAAGACAGGGGACATTTGCTTGGCAAGGATAGTTGCAATTTCCCACAGAGGAGAAGAACCAAAGATAGGACTTACAATGAGACAGCCAGGGCTTGGAAAGCTTGAATGGATAAAGGAAGACCAGACAAAGAAAGAAAGATTTGAAAAAAAGACTGCAAGGGACGAGGAAAAAGCGATGAAGGGAAAATCAGGAAAGAAAGGGGGAAAAGATAAAAAAGAAAAATGAGTAAGATAATAACAACGCAGTACAGCTTTGACA
This sequence comes from Candidatus Woesearchaeota archaeon, assembly GCA_964452855.1. GTDB lineage: Archaea > Nanobdellota > Nanobdellia > Pacearchaeales > GW2011-AR1 > JAGVNG01. Next base: position 3,440 of record CAYVSB010000018.1, on the reverse strand, counting down.
AAAAATATGACATGATAGGAGCTTTTGAAAAGCTGGCTAAAGAAAATAAAGATGTTAAGTTCATAACAAGAAGCACTGATGCAAGTGCACCTGTTTATCAGGTGGGAAATTCTGCAGCAGTTGTAAGCTATAAGGATATTTCTTTTACAGGATATCCCAAGATGCTAAAAGAGACTAAAAAATCATTGGAACAAAAGCTGGGGGTTAAACTTAAAAAAATATAAAATGGCAAAGGAAAAGGCATGCAGGATATGCAACACAATATATGAGGACGGGGATAAGTGCCCTGCCTGCGAGGCAAAGGAAAGCACAGACTCATTCAAGGGAAGGGTTGTAATAATGAATCCTGAAAAATCAGAGATTGCGCAAAAATTAAACATAAAGAAAAAGGGGAACTTTGCAATAAAGACAAGATAAAATGGAAATCATAAAAGTATCATCAGAGATTGAAAATCCTCTTTTCTCAAGAAAGGAAATTGTTGTTGAGATAACAAGCGCCTCAAGCCCGAAAATGGAAGAGGTTGCAAAGGCAATTTGCAAGAAATTCTCTGTGGCTGAAGACTCGCTCAAGATAGAAAGCATAATTCCAAGATTCGGTTCAAAGATTCTTACTGTAAGCGCAAAGGCATACAGCTCAAAGAAAGACATGGATGAGACAGAGATAGGCAAGAAACAAAAGGGAGAGAAAAAGTAAAATGCCCGCAAAGACAGGAAAAAAGGGAAAAAAGCCGCACAGGAACAAGAAGACAAGCAAAAAATATGCTCAGTACAAGATAAGCGGAACCACTATTACAAGGGAAAGATTCTGCCCCCGATGCGGCCCTGGAATATTTCTCATGAAGGCAAAGGACAGGTTTTACTGCGGCAAGTGCCATTACGCCGAGTTCATAGGAAAAGAAGTTGGCAAGATTTCTCAATAATACTTAAATATTCAAGAGCAATCTAATTTTATGGAAACTGATGTCTCTCATGAAACAGCGCTTGTATATGCTTACAAAACACGAAATGCAGGGGAATTGGGCATTAATCCTAATGAGATAAGACTGGGATATCAGGTTCATGGATTTTTGGCTTCTCATCAATGTGATTTTGGCAAGGATTTTACTTCCTTCATGCTAAAGAATTTTAAGACAACAGGAGGAATAATAAAGGTAATAAATAAGGATAGCGATCTTGTCATTCCTTTGCCTGAATATAAAATATTGATTCCTGTTCCTGAAAAAATGTTGGAAGAATGGGGCTTGACTGCCCTTCTTAATTAATTATGATGCGTGGTATACAAACACTAAATAATGTTAGATTACTCCACGACTTTTATCTTTCGATTATGTTAAACCCATAGAGAGTCTTCAAGCCATCAAAACAGAGAGCTTGAAGCATCTCCTGGGCAAAAAGAGGTGATATAAAACCGATGTCCCTTTCATATTTAAATCTTTCGGTTATGTTACCTTTAAAAAATGACAATAGGAGTAAGCAGGAAGTGATAGCCCTATGTTGTCTCTCAAACCCCCAAGCTGTTCTTTTAGGCACTACAAAATAATACCAAGGTAAAAAGGTAGGCACTACATGGTTATTTTGAGCCATTAATAGATTTTATAAAATCCATTTCCCTTTGTTTTACCATGGGTGAAAGCATAAAACAGGAGAGAGTGCATGAAATTCTGTTCAATAAAGAGATAGGATGGCAGGAAATAATCTACGACTTAATCAACACAGAGCAGCTTGACCCCTGGGATGTTAACATAATGCTTCTCACCGATAAGTATATGGAAAAGGTAAGACAGCTTGAAGAGACTGATTTCTTTGTTTCAAGCAAAGTTCTTCTCGCAGCCTCTCTTTTATTGAGAATAAAATCAGAGATACTTCTAAGCAAATATATCAAAAGCATAGATGACATTCTTTTCGGTAAGAAAGAGGAAAAGAGATCAGTTTTGGAAAGGATAGAGCTTGAGGAGGAGATTCCTGTCCTTATGCCAAAAAGCCCTATGCCAAGATTCAAGAAAGTCTCCCTAAAAGAACTTATGGAGTCTCTTGGAAGAGCGATAAACACAGAGAACAGAAGGATAAAGAAAGAGATAACAAACAAACAGGCTATTATTGAAAGCTCATTCTCTCTTCCAAAGAAAAAATTCAACATAAAGGGTAAGATAAGGGAACTTTACGATAAGCTATTCGCAAATCTTGGAAAAGAGAAAAAGAAAGTTTCTCTCACAGAGTTCTCTGGCAACAGCAGGGAGGAAAAGGTAATTTCATTCACACCTCTTCTCCATCTTGAAGCCCAGAAAAAAATCTGGCTTGAGCAGGAAGCACACTTTGAGGAAATTTACATTTGGATAAAGGAAACTTACCTTCAACACAACCCGGATCCTTTCGCAGACCTCAAGTCAGCTGTGGAAGAAGAGTTAAAGGAGCTGGACGAAGACGGTAAGGAAAGGCTTGAAAAGATAAACACAGAGTTCCAGAATCCTGTTGGGGAAGTGGAATAAATTATTTATTCTTACTAATCTTAAGTCGCGATAATATCATAATAACTAGTTATCTTTAGTTTTTCTTATTCATTACTCTTTTATATCCCAATAGGTCTCCATTCACAG
>CAYVSB010000018.1:0-836 GCA_964452855.1 Candidatus Woesearchaeota archaeon | reverse complement strand
AAAGGATTTCCATCCTTCTAAACAAAAGTAATCTGGCTTGTAATCTCCAGTAATAGTTATTGAAAAAGTGTGCACTTTTATCCTGTCTCCTATTATTTTCTTCCAATTTTCAAGAGTTTTCCCTGTAAATGCATTGTCATCAACAAGAAGCATTGATTTATGACCTTCCAGCGTGCCATTAAAATCAAATTCGGCTTTTAAAATTCTGTTATCTCGCTTATACAAAGTCTTATAATGCTCTGAGAGATTTTTCAAAATGCACTCAGGAAAAAATGGATAGATAGTATTAAGTGCATATGCCAAAAGGTGGTTTTTTCCTGGTCTGTGAAGAGAGGGTAAAGAAATTTTATCACAATTAAAATTCTCTGAAAAATAAGTTCCTAAAAAACATGTTTTATCGCTTATATTAGCAACAATACCAATATTCAAATTATCTTTTTTCATCAAACCGACTGTTCTTTCCAAATCTGAAATTATATCCTTATAACCCAGTCTCATCAAAATTTCCTGATTAATAGGTTTATAACTTTTATTGTATTAAAAATTTCACAACTTTTCCGCTGTCTCCTTCCCTGTCTTCATGTCCTTAACCTTGTATTTCCCGCTTTTAACTTCATCTTTCCCGACAAAAATTACCTTTCCAATGTTGTATGAGTTTGAATACTCCATTGCCTTTGATGGCTTGCCGTAATACAATGAAACTATGCCTTTCTTCTCGCGAAGTTTTTGGGCGAGCTTGACAGCCTCTTTGTCCTGGTCAAGGGATACGACAAGGGTTTTTTCCCTGCCGTCTTCCAATTTTGAAATCGCGCTAATCCTGTCAAGACCAAATGAAA
>CAYVSB010000017.1:8304-9535 GCA_964452855.1 Candidatus Woesearchaeota archaeon | reverse complement strand
TGGACGGCAACCGCCCCAACTATAGAGTCAAATTCATAGCCGGAAATTCCAACCGCTCTCAAAACATCAACAGTCTTTTCTATAGAGTAAAGAGCATGGTCCAAATCTCCCAGCTCTATGTTTCTTCCATGATTAAGGGATTCCTCCACAATTCTTCCAAGGTCATGGCAATAGGCCGCAATCTGGCATGGAACCGGGTCTGCCCTGACTATGCCTGCAAGTTTTCGCGCGTTTTCGGCAACTCTTTCAACGTGTGGCCATGCATGAGCCCAATGCCTTAGCCTATCATATTCAGGCCTGACCAATTGCTCTATTTTAAGAAGAGATGACTTACCAACCATAAGATGGCAGGAAAAAAACTGCGTATATAAACTTTATCAATCCCGCAACCCAGCGTCTTTTTTGTGTTCATAACCTTTAAAAATTGTTTTTATCTCACTTTTATGCATGGATAAATCAAAAATTTTGAAGGAAGCCCTGGACAGAATAAAAATATTCTTTTATCTGATGAAAGAGGGATATAAGCTGAAAGATAAATTCATAATATTGGAATATCATCTAAGGCTCCCTTTTCAGATATTTAATTATCTTATTGGAAAAAAGAATTCCCGGAAATTAATCGGAGATGTTTATATTAAAAACCAATACGGACTCTTTTTCTGCGGCAATAACTTCTCGGGCGTTTTCGGGGCAGGCTCATTCTGCGAGCCAGAGGTTAGAAGGGAGTTTAAAATAGAAGATGGCATTGCATTTGATGTTGGAGCCAATCTGGGGATGTTTTCAATACCGCTTGCAAGGGCTCTGACAGGAAAGGGGAAGGTCATTTCAATAGAGGCTGAAAAAAAGAACTCTGAACTTTTATTGAAAAATATAAAACTGAACAACTTAGATAATATTTTCCCTGTTAACAAAGGAGCATTTTCAAAAAAAGGAAAAATGACCTTTTATCTTGACAGCATAGGAACAGGAGGACATTCTCTCATGAAAGGAGAATCTGCAAAAAAAGAGACTATAGAAGTTGACACCCTGGATAACATTGCATCTGAATTAAAAATAAACAACGTTAGTATAATAAAAATAGATATTGAAGGTGCTGAAATTGAGGCGCTTAAGGCAGCCAATGGAATTCTTTCTAAAAATAGGCCAAAAATAATATTTGAGGCCGTTGATGAAAAAAAGCTGGCGGAAATAGAAAAGTTTTTATCCCAATATGATTACAAAATAAGAAAGA
>CAYVSB010000017.1:0-8294 GCA_964452855.1 Candidatus Woesearchaeota archaeon | reverse complement strand
TAAAATGAATAAATCTTTGAAGACATATATAAAAGATTATTACACAATAATCAGAGAGGGGCAGACTGCAAAAGACAAATTAATTTTATTTGTGCATTTCCTCAAAATTCCACTAAGGATGTTTTATAGGGCTATTGGGAAAAAATATTCGCCGGTATTTTATTCAGATGTGACAATAAAAAATAAGGATGGAATTTTCTTTTGCGGAGCAAGTTTTCTTAGAGCACAGGGAGCAATTTCAACATATGAAATTGAAAACAAGAGATACTTTAATCTTGAGAGAGGAGTTTTTGTTGATATCGGAGCAAATCTTGGAAAATATGCCATAATACAGGGGAAAAAATTGAAAGCTGGGAAGGTGATTGCAATAGAGCCTGAACCAAGAACCTTTGATATTTTAAAAAAGAATATTGAGCTTAACAATCTGAAAAATGTGATACCACTTAAGATTGCCATTTCTGATGCAAAAGGCACAGTTGACTTTTGGCTTGGGGCAGAGGGGGATGGAACAGCACATTCATTGATAGAAATAAAAAATAGAAGCCAAAAAATTTCTGTGGAAACGGATACTTTGGATAATGTCCTGAAAAAATTAAAGATAAAAAAGGTTGACCTAATTAAAGTTGATGTGGAAGGTGCAGAGCCAAAAGTTTTTACAGGGGCAAAAGATATGTTAAAAAAGCATCCAAAAATAATTTTTGAGGCATTAACTCAAAAAAAATTAGAGGAATGCAAAAAAGTTTTGGCAGAATATAATTATAAAATAAAGAAATTAAGCGAGAGGGATTTTTATGCAGAATAAAAATAATTTGGGAAAAGAAAGCGGAGTAATTAATGTAGGAATTTTGGGCTGCGCAAATATTGCAAAGAAATATGCAATTGAAGCTTTCAAGTCCATTAAGAAAGTTGATAAAATATTCATTGCCAGCAGAGATATAGAGAAGGCAAAGAAATGGGCTGCTGATTTCAATATTGATTTCAAAAATTCTTATGAGGATATTGTAAACGATAAATCAATAGATGCCGTTTATATCCCCCTGCCGGTAAACATGCATGAAGAATGGGCAATAAAGTGCGCCAAAAAAAATAAGAATGTAATATGTGAAAAATCTCTTGCTTCTGATTTTGACGCGGTAAAGAAAATGGTTGAAACTTTTAATAAAGAGGGGCTGGTTTTATTTGAAAATTTTGCCTGTGAGTATCATCCGCAGCATTCAAAGGTTTTGTCTTTGATAAAAAACGGAGAGATTGGAACCCCTTTAGTTTTTGGGAGTTATTTTGGATTTCAAATTCCCGAGGGAAATATAAGAAAAGATGAAAAGTTAGATACAGGGAGCCTTAATGACATCGGAGCATATCTGGTATATATGTCAAGAAAAATATTTGGGGAAGAACCTATCTCAGCTGTCGCTGATTTTGATCAGAATCAGGGAGCATTATACATGAAATTTCCAGGAAATAAGGAGGCTTTCGGCGGCTTTGGATTAAATCATGCTTATCAGAATAATTACTCGGTGTGGGGAAGCACTGGACTTATAGAAGTAAAAAAAGCCTATAGCATAGCTCCAAAAATCAATGCCCCTATAAGCATTTTTAAGGCAAAACCGGAAGGAGATACTCTTGAACAAATAGAAGTTGAAAACGCAAATCAATTTGAACTAATATTCAGAGATTTTTGCAAAACTATCTTGGAAAAAAATGACAAAAAAAGATTGGAAAAATACGATGCAATTTTGTTCCAGGCAAGGGTTATGCAAGCTTTAAGGATTGCAAAAGAATCTGACAGTAAAGTTTTTTTGAATAAACTTAATTTATAGGCCTTATTTTTTGTATATTTCAACATCATAATATTTTTAAATGGATTAGGCTCAATCTAATTACCTGACAATTTAACATGGAAGAGGAATTTAATTCAAATAACCAAAAAAAATTTGACGTGCTTATTATGGGAGGGCTGGGGCACATAGGCTTGCCTTTGGGACTGAATTTTGCACAGAAAGGGCTGAAAGTGTGTCTCCTTGATATTGATGAAAATAAAACAAGATTGGTTCTCAATGGAATAATGCCTTTTGTAGAATATGGGGCAGAGGAAGTGCTTAAAGCCGCCCTTGAAAATGGCAATTTAAGAGTTTCAAAGAATATCGGTGACATATCCAATGCCAAAAATATCATAGTGACATTGGGAACAGATGTGGATGAATACTTTAATCCGCAAACAAAAAAGCTAATGGATACCATAATGGGAATTAAACGCTACATGGACTCTGAGCAGACATTAATTATGAGAAGCACAGTTTATCCCACTTTATGCCGACAGCTATCAAAGAAAATGGAAGGCATAAACATTGCATATTGCCCAGAGAGAATTGTTCAGGGATATGCTATGAGAGAGATTCCTCAGCTACCGCAGATAGTCTCTGGATTTAATGAAAAAGCAATCAAGAATGCAGGAGAGCTTTTCAGCAAAATATCCCCGAAAATAATAGAAACAAGTGTTGAGGAAGCAGAGCTCATAAAGCTTTTTACAAACTCCTTAAGATATATTCAGTTTGCAACAACAAATCAGTTTTATACCATGGCAACAAAGCTTGGATGCGATTACAATAAAATAAGGAAAGCCATGTCGGATGGATATGAGAGAGTTTATTCATTGCCCAGTCCAGGATTTTCAGGGGGACCATGTCTCCTTAAAGACACATTGCAACTGAAAGCTTTTGATGAGGGGCATTTCCTTCTTGGTTATTCTGCCATGATGGTAAACGAGAACATGCCGAACTTTATTATGGATGATTTGATCAAAAAATATGATTTAAGCAAGAAAAAGGTTGGAATTCTAGGAATGGCATTCAAAGCGGATATTGATGACGCAAGAGACTCTCTTTCATATAAGCTTATAAAACTGCTAAGTTTTCACGGCGCTAAAGTCTCATGCTCAGACGAATTTATCAAAGATGCAAATTTTGTTTCAAAAGAGGACTTGATTAAGGACAATGACATTATCATCGTGGGCACACCGCATTCCGCCTATAAGACAATATTGATTCCAGAAAATGTTCATCTTGTGGATCTGTGGGGCATAATCGGGAAGGAATATAGAAGATGGGAAAGAGTGTGAACAATAAAGGGAGTAATATATTTTAAACATAAGATTTATAAATCTTGATTTTTAGGGACTTATATGGCCGAGAACAATGCAGAAGCAAAACCTGTAACATCAAAGGTAGAAATTTTAGATAGGAATCCTGTTGCAGTGGGAATCATATTGGATCCTCTGGAAAGAATTCTTTTGCAGAAAAAAGACGGCGGATGCCCTTGGCTGCCAAACAAATGGGCTTTTGCAGGCGGGGCTATTGAAAATGGAGAGGATGCAAAAGAAGCATACATTAGAGAGATGGAAGAAGAATTGGGAATAAAGCAGGATAATATTCAACTTTTTGGAGTCTGGCAAATGAGAGACCATAATGAAATAGATAACAGAATAAGAGTATATGATGCTCATGTATTCTCAAGCAGATTTGACGGGGACTTAAGCAAAATAAAAATAAAGGAAGGAAATGGAATTGCTCTTTTTACAATATCAGAAATTGATTCACACCCTGTTTATTGGGGATGTAAGCATATAATAGAAAAGTTTTATCTCTCTTTGTTAGAAAAGAGGAGCTGATGAAAAATAAAAAATTTAATAACCAAGAGTGTATCTAAGGCAATATGACAATAATCAACTATAGCGACCTGCCCGCTTTAAGGGAAAAATACAAAGACAAAAGGATAGTGTATTGCGCAGGAGTTTTTGATATGACGCATGCAGGGCATGTTATTTTTTTTGAGGATTGCAAAGAATATGGGGATATCTTAGTAGTCTCTTTGGTTAAGGATTCATTTATTAAAGGATACAAAAGGAATTCTATCTTAAATGAACATATAAGATTAAAGATGGTGGATTCATTAAAACCCGTTGATTATGTTATTCTTGACCAGACGGAAACATATGGACCAGAGGGCTATATGGGAGATATTCTATCTATAATTAGAAAACTGAAACCCAATATTTTTGTTATTAATAGTGACGTTTCATATCTTGAAGAAAGAAGAGAAAAAATTGAAAGAGAGGGTGTTAAATTTGTTATTTTAGATAGGCACTGCCCAGAAGAATTTGAGGATATATCAACAACAAAAATAATTGAAAAAATATCAAAAAAAGATTAAAACTTGTCCTTGTACCAGTCATATGTTCTTTTCAGGCCTGTTGTCAAAGAAATTTCTGGCTTGAATCCAAGCCTGGAAAGTTTTTCAACTTTAGGGCATCTTCTTTTTACAGAACCTTTTGGTGCTTCTTTAATGCTAATTTGGGGATTTGTCCTTGAAATCCTAAATAATTCCCTGGCGATATCAATTATCCTTATCTCCCCGTCGCTTCGCCCTATATTAATTGTTTGTCCGTTTGTTTCCGGAGATTCCATAACCATCTGCGTGGCCCTGATACCATCATCAACATAGCAGAATGTCCTTGTTTCGTCTCCCCCAAATATGCTAAAAGGGCCTTCTTTTTTGACAACTCGCCCAATAAACTGCGGGAGTACATGCTCAAAACCCATTCGTGGGCCGTATATGTTGTGATATCTTATTATTGTGAAGTTCTTCATATTATGGGCTTTTGCATAGGCATGAATAGACACCTCACTCATTATTTTGCTTGCCCCATAGCTCCATCTAACATTTTCTGGGTTGTCCACAATCAGCGGAACTCCCTCTGGAGTCGGAATTGGAAATCTCTCTTTCAGCAAGTTCATGCCCCCTGAGTAGGCCTCGGAGCTTGATGAATAAAGCAGCTTGCCTTTCTTTTGCCTGATAAACCAATCCAAAACATTTAATGTTCCAATAACACCCACTTTTATTACTTTGTCTGGAAATTTATAGAAATTTTCTGTGCCGTTGATTGCTGCTAAATGATATATATAATCAAATTCCCCCTTCAACTTCTGGAATGTTTTTGGATTGATTATATCTGCCTTGATAAACCGGACATTCTTTCTTTTGATTAGCTCATTAAACTCTCTATCTAATTTTCCCCTTTCAAAATTATCAAGAATAGTAATATGATAATTTTGATCTGCCAATCTTTTGGACAAGTGAAATCCTATGAAACCTGCTCCGCCTGTAATCAATACTTTTTTGGACATATCCTTCCATTTGCAAAAACGTTTATAAACTATATTGTGAACCAAAATATAGTTACTTTAAAATGCAAAAATCAGGCAGAGTAGTGGAAAAATGCCAAATATGCTATAGCAATAAGATTTCTCCAGTCCTATCCTTGGGACACCAGCCGCCAAGTGACGCTTTTCTTGAAGAAAAAAATCTCAAAAAAGAAGAGACTTATTATCCTTTGGACATTTACTTTTGCGAGGATTGCAAGCTGGTGCAACTGGGATATGTTGTAAACCCTGAGGAATTATTTTATGAAGGATATTCGTATAACACTCAGACCAGCGGAGAATTAGTCTCTAATTTTGCCAGTTTAACCGCCAATCTTACACAAAGATTTAATCTTACTAGAGAAGATTTAGCAATAGATATTGGTTCAAATGACGGAACATTACTTGAAGGTTTTTCAAGATTTGGAGTAAAAGTGCTTGGAATAGAACCTACAGGAGTCGCCAGACTAGCTCTTGAAAAGGGAATTCCAACCATTAAAAAATTCTTTAATAAGGAACTCATAAAAGAGATTGTCGGGAATTACGGACCTGCAAAGGTTATTACAGCAACAAATGTTTTTGCACATATAGATGACATAAATGGCATTGTGGAAGGAATAGGAAATCTTCTGAAGAAGGATGGAGTATTTGTCTCAGAATCCCATTACCTTTTGGACTTGATTGAAAAAATGGAATATGATTCTATATATCACGAGCACTTGAGATATTATTCTTTGAAACCCTTGATAAATTTATTTAAAAGGCATGGTATGGAAGTCTTTGATGCCGAAAGAATAACCACTCATGGCGGATCTTTAAGGGTATATGCCTGTAAGGCTGGTGCTCATTCTACCTCGGGAAATATAGAGGCAATAATTGAATCAGAGGAAAAAGCAGGACTTTATTCCAGAGAAACTTTTGTCAAATATGGTGAATCAGTAAAAAAATCCAAATCAGATTTGATGAAAATCCTGAATGGAATAAAAGAAAAAGGCGAAAGAATAGTGGGAATTGGGGCGCCTGCAAAAGGGAATACCTTACTTAATTATTGCAACATAAATAGGGACATACTGGATTATTTGGCGGAAAAAAGCGTCCTGAAAAAAGGGCTTTATTCTCCTGGAATGCATATCCCTGTAGTTGATGAACATTTATTATTCAAGGAACCGCAACCAGGTTACGCATTAGTTTTAGCCTGGAACCTGAAAGATATAATTATTCCAAAAATCAAGGAAAAGGGTTTTAAGGGGAAATTTATAGTGCCTGTTCCTGTTCCGCATATAGCTGCCTGAAATTGTCCTATTAAGGGCAAAACTAAAGGGTCTTGTACATCTCAAGATATTTCAGTGCAATATTTTTCCAAGAGAGATCCTTCTGTAATTTCTTTACTCCTGCTCTTAATTTTGCCCTTAATTTTTTGGATTTATGAACTTCTAGAATTTTTTTTTCAAGTTCATCAATTGAATTTACTGTTATGCAGGCACCGTATTTTTTTTCATTTTCCTTAAAGAAGTAGGTGTTCCATGTTATCATAGGCTTCAAAAATTTAAGATTTCTGGAAAAAATTCCGCTTGCAGGCACAGCACTCAGGTATGGCAAAAGGATTATATCTGCCTTTTTTGCGTATTTTCCAAATTCATCATCTCTTAGTCTTCTAACCTCAACCTTAAGGTTTTTCAGCTCTTTTTCCTTTCTTTTTATGTAATCCAGCGTTTCCTGTTCCAACGGATGTAAGAATGGACCTGCAATAAGAAGACTGATATTCGGATTTCTCTCCAAAATCTTGATTATCCTGAAATAGCCTTTTTCCTTGGCAATACATCCAAAGATAATGCACTTAATAGACGCCATGTGGAATCACCGCTATTTTCTTGTCATTTATATGAAAATCCTCAATTAAAGTTTCTCTCATGTCTCCCACCATTACAGTAACCTTATCAGAAAAGAAGGCAATTAAAGGGTTTGATATAGAAAGGACAATATTTTTAATATTGGCAAGGAATTTATTTCTTGCATAGGTGTCTTTTTTTCTCAGAATAGTTCCTATTGTAACAACAGTCTTTTTTTTGTGAAGCTTTGATTTTATCAATACTGGAATCAGTCCAAGCCCCCAGGGATGAAACTGAGAGTAGTCCATGTGAACATGAATAATATCATAATGATCATAATCAATCTTATCTGAAACCACAACGTCAAAGCCCATTTTCTTAAATGCATTGGCAATATCATCTGCGATGGATTTTATTCCTACAGTGTCCAAAGTATACATCAATATCTTCAGCTTTTTATCTTCGGATTTTGAATTTTGTTTCATTTTCATTTTTGAATGGGCCTTTTCTCTTTATTAAGCTTTAGGGCATATTGGTATATCTCCACATCAAGAGGGTTGTCCTTGTAAATCCTTTCCCTTAATTTATCGCCCAATTTCAGTATTTTCTTTGGAAGAGTAGTCTTTTTCCATTCCGCATTTTTAAGCCCCATTGAATCAAATAGAAATGGAATGTCCTTATCACTATTTTCAATAATTCCTACAAACCAGCAGAGGTCAAGAAGCTTTTTGGCATTTTCTAATTTTTTTAATTCAACATTTTTACTTTTATTCACAAACTTAAGAGCTATGGACTGTAAAAAGAAAAATGTTTTGTAATTCAGTCTTCTTATGATTGGCATAAAAATTGATGGAACCGGTGTTCTACTGGATGGCGACCCCTTATATTTTAAATCAAGAAAATGAACCATGTCATTTCTCATCTGTTTAGAATACCATTCGTCAAAGGGAATTATTTTTTTTGTTTCTAACATTTTGGCATTATAGTAAGACACTATTTTTTCAGCAGGATCTCTTAAAAAAACAAAATATCGTGGCTTTTTATCAGGGACAAGATTATGGATGCCGTAATAGGTTGCATGACCCAGCATGAATCTTAATTTTTTCTTATCAAATGTCTTAGGATAGAGATTATACCTTGCATCAGAGGCTTCAAATCTTTCCTCCATTGGTATTTTTGCCCTTATAGTATTCAAAATCGTGGCACCGCCTGTTCTCAAAGGATGTATATGAATCCAGAGAGTATTTTCCATAAAAGTTTATGCCATAAG
>CAYVSB010000016.1:9280-9563 GCA_964452855.1 Candidatus Woesearchaeota archaeon | reverse complement strand
TTGTTTGTCCATTTGTCCGCATACCATCCGTCATTTTCAAGGCTGTTCCTGACTTTCAGCTCAAATCTTGTTCCCGCAGCCCTGTTTTTTCTGCCCTGTGCCCTCTTTTTTGTTGTAGGCATTTTAATAAAACAAAATGCCAAAAGAAGTTTTTATACTTTTTTAGAAGTCCTTGCTTTCATTTGACTTCTAGACGAATGAATGTGATTATAAGTCTCGTGCTTGTAGAGTTCGTCTTCCATTAGCCTTTGCTCTTTTTATTCCTTCAACGAGAATTTCCTCA
>CAYVSB010000016.1:4488-9270 GCA_964452855.1 Candidatus Woesearchaeota archaeon | reverse complement strand
ACATAAATTCATATCTTTTTTTGCTATTTTTAAGGATTATTGTATTAGAAACATCACAAATCCCTCGCCTGCAGGGTTCTTCTCCCGTTCGCCTTAGCCCTTTTTATCCCTTCCACAAGAATTTCCTCAACTTTTCTTTCAAGCGCAGTTTCAACCTCGTCAGCAACGCTTGATACAACATCCTCTTTGTCAAGCTCCTTTACTATTTTTCTTATGTTTGATTTGATGATTAGGGGCATTTTATTTCTCAGGCTTCATGAATGGAAAAAGAATTACATCCCTTATTGATTCCTGTCCTGTAAGCAGCACAAGCATTCTGTCTATTCCCAAACCAAGTCCGCCTGTCGGTGGCAACCCGTATTCAAGCGAGTTCACAAAGTCCTCGTCATAGGGATTTGCCTCATCGTTTCCCTTAGCCAAAGCTTCCTGCTGTTTTTCAAGAAGCTCCTTTTGTTTCTGCGGGTCATTCAGCTCAGAATATGCGTTTCCCAATTCTGTTCCAAGGCAGAATGGCTCAAACCTTTCAATAAGCCTGTCATCGCCTCTTTTTGCTTTGCACAAGGGTGTTGATTCTTTTGGATGGTCAATAATAAAAGTTGGCTGCACAATCTTGTTTTCGCAATAATGCTCGAACAATGCCATTACATAATAGCCCCATGAGTTTCCCTTTGTTGCTATCTTCTCCTTGTCAATTATCTTTTTCAGCTCTTTCTCTGACATATTCTTTGCATCTATTTTCGCATATTCTTTTATTGAGTTAAGCATTGTAACCCTTTTCCATGGTCTTTTGAAGTCAATTACCTGACCTTGAACATTAATTTTTGTTGTTTCCAAAACTTTCTTGCATGAATATTCATAAATCTCCTCAAACAAATCCATCATATTGTTGTAGTCAGAATATGCCTCGTAGATTTCCATCATTGTAAACTCAGGATTGTGCCATTTGTCTATTCCTTCATTCCTGAAGTTTCTTGCGATTGTGAAAACCTTGTCCATTCCCCCAACAACAAGCCTTTTCAGGTACAGCTCAGGGGATATTGAAAGAAATAATGGAATGTCAAGAGCATTAAGATGCGTTTTGAACGGCCTTGCTTCTGCCCCCCCATATATTGTCTGAAGGTAAGGTGTGTCAACTTCAACAAAGCCCTTTTTCTTCAGCAATTCCCTTATTGCATCAATTATCTTTTCCCTTTTGATGAATACTTCTTTTACCTCAGGATTCATAACCAAATCAAGATACCTTTTCCTGTATCTTTCCTCTTTGTCAGAAAGTCCATGCCATTTTGAAGGCAATGGCTTGACTGACTTTGCAAGCAATTCCAGTTTCTTTACGAGTATTGATATCTCTCCTGTCTTTGTTTTTATTATTTTTCCTTCTACACCGAGAAAATCGCCTGAGTCTGCATATTTGCTGAAGAATTCCATCTCTTTTTCAGGGGTTTTCTTGCTCTGGAAAACCAGCTGAATATTTCCGGTTGCATCCCTTATTGTTCCAAATGAAAGGCTGCCGAATTCCTTTTTGCTTACAAGCCTGCCGGCAGTTTTTGCCTTTGCCTTTAATTTTAATTTTCTGCATTCAAGGATAGTCTGTTTTTTATCAAAAGAATAAGGATATGGATTTACGCCTTTTTTTCTTAATTCCCCAATCTTTTTCAGCCTTTCAGAGACTATTTCCTCTTCTCTTCCCATTTTATATTTTAGATGAAAAGTGTTTAAATATGTTTATCCAGCTCATTATTCAGCAGCTCATCAGCTATTCTTTGGAAGGCATTCTCTCTGCTTACATGCAGATATCTTACTTTTTCAAATTTTTCCTGAAGTCTTTGCACTTTTAGAAACAGCTCAAGCATTTTTGGATTTTTTACCTGATATTTTCCAAGAAGCTGGTTAACAACAAGCTCTGAATCAAGAACGCAGGTAACTTCTTCTTTTGTGTGCTTTGACGCCATCTCCAGCGCCTTTATCAGTGCCTCGTATTCCGCAATGTTGTTCGTAACTTCTTTGCCTATGAAAGCGCTGTATTTTGAGAGAATTTTCCCGCCGTCCCTCACAACAACGCCTATTGCGCCTGGACCTGGATTTCCTCTTGCCCCTCCGTCTGAGTTTGTGTAAATCATTTTGTCCTCTTTTTCTCTTGAATGATATTCCCAACAGAATAAAAATATATAAACTTTGGTAATTATTTTAACTTATGACAAACCTTATAAGAAAGCTCTTCAGCAAACCTGCAGATGATATTGAGGTAATTGCAACTGAGAAGGATAGCCCTTATTATGGAAAGGATTACAGCAAGCTTCAGCCACATCAAAAATCCATGCATGATAAATTTGTAAGGGGTGAGGTTACAATCTCAATTCCAAAATTTAATCAAAAAGAATACGATGAAACAGAATCTCATCACAAAGATTATTTGGACAAGGTGCATGGAAGTGAAATTTCAGCAAGAAATGTTTATGTAATATAAGGATTTCAGATGTGCAGCACCTTGAAATCCCTAAGGTCCTGGAAATTCTCATCTTTTTCTTCAACATTCTTTATCTGGGAGTGCTTTGGACCCTGCTTACATAGGTCAATCATCTTTTTCACATTGTCTATGTCTCCTTCCAAAAAGACTTCAACTCTTCCATCCTCCAAATTCCTTACAAATCCCTTTACATTGTGCCTCTCCGCATTCTCCTTCACAAAGTTTCTGAAAAATAGGCCCTGGACAATCCCTGTTATGTAAAGCCTTATTGATTTTTTCATAATATACTATCTCCTAAATCCTTTATATGTTTAATTGCCAGCTTTTTTAAAGATAACTATAATTAATGATTACAGCCCGAACGTCTTCTCAAATTCCTTCATTTCCCTGTATTTGAACAAGAAGTCCTTGCCGATGCTGGTTATTATTATCTTTGTCTCATCTTTGTTGCTTCTTCCTTTCTTTTCAGTGCTTTCAAGCACAAGCTTTTTCTTGCCAAGCTCTTCTAAGTACCCCTTCATCTGCTTGTAGGACAGGTTTGCCTTGTACATCAAATGAGTGGGCTTAATTTTTCCGCCTTTTTC
This sequence comes from Candidatus Woesearchaeota archaeon, assembly GCA_964452855.1. GTDB lineage: Archaea > Nanobdellota > Nanobdellia > Pacearchaeales > GW2011-AR1 > JAGVNG01. The sequence goes on along the minus strand of CAYVSB010000016.1, from coordinate 6,222 downwards.
CAGGATTATTCCCAGCATGTCTGAGATTATCTCCATCCTGCTTCTTTTTCTTTCCATTTTTCCAGATTTTGATGCCCAAGGCCATAAGAATTAAATAACTTATTAATTCTGCTATGTTGCCGGCAACATTGTAGCTTTCAATGTGTGAGAATACGAAAAGAAGCTGGCTGACTGCCAGGATGGAAAATGCAGAAAGAAGTATCTTGGTATTGAGGAACCTGTTCTGCCTGTAAATCGCGTAGTAGTTTGATATTATCATTATGAGAATGAGAAGTGTTGTAAGATTGAATAGGTATGAAATTTCATCGCTTACAAATGCAGAGAGAAGGACAAAATACCCTATAAGGATATAATCCTGAACAGAACTTTTCTTGTAAGGCAATCTGTATATTATGTATAATCCTGCCAGGGTAAGGAACCTGTAAAGGAAAAATCCAATATAATAGAAAATGTCAATTGACTGCACGACATTGCTTGTTATTATCGCAGTGCCTATCTGCTGGACAACTTTTATATCATAATAAATGGCTGTTTTTGCAAGTATTGTGGCCAGCTGCGCAAGCGCAATAAGCCCGAACCCAATTCCAAGATAAACGAAGTTTTTCTTTTTCCTGTCAAGCCTGTAGCTTTTCAAAGAAAATGCCGAGAATACTGCAAGCACAATAAAGCTGAATATTTCTATGAGAACATCAAAACCCAAAAACCATTCAGGAGCAAGAATAACACTCATCAAGGGAAAATGCCTTTTTTGTTTAAAAAGCTTGTGAATTGCCAGTCTGTAAGGCTTATCTTGAACAAGTCTTCATAATTGCTTTATAAGGGGGTTCCCTTGCTTTTCCATCTTAAAGTTAAGTCATTTTTTAACCCCTGAACATAGGCAGGGGTCATGCTCACAAACTTACCAAAAAAGAGGCAAACATGGATGAACTGTTTATTGATTCGGAGATTTTTGAAAGCATAAGGCTGGAGATATCATTCCTGTATAGCCTTGGCGTTGGCATAGAGGACATAGAATATATACTTAGCATAAAAATCAGAGATGCTTCCCACACTTAATTTTTTTCCCTTCTGTCAAGCTCATTGTTCACTATTGCAACAACCTGGCTTGCAAAATATGTCTTTGGACCTATTGAAATAGGAACAGCTGTTTTTTTCAGCCTTTTCATTTCCTTTGGCGGCAGGCCTAAATGGTCTCCAAGAATAAACACAGGGTTTTCAGGAATTTCTACTTTCCTGATATCCTCTCCCTTTTCATCAAGAACAAATATTGTTGCTCCTTCTTTTTCCAAATCATCAATCACATTAAGGAAGCTTTTTTTCTCTATAAAGCAGCCGGGCAAGGCCTCTGCCTTTTTTCCCGCTTGGTATTTGTAAAGTATTTTTTTGATAAGGTTTCCCACATCTTTCTTGCTTATGTCTAGCTCAGGAACAATTTGCATTTCTATGTGCTTTGGAGGGTCAGGCATTCCGTAAAAGACAAGATGCATCTTTACGTCTTTTCTCAGCCCATGAGATAAGAAGAATCCGGCTATGATTGTGTGTATTGCAATGTCCATCCTCCCAGCCTTCATCAGCCCGCCATCAGCAAATTTTGAAAGAGCTTTTCCGCTTGTCGCTGCATGGGATGAAAAATATACAAACTGGCGCATAATAGGTAAAAGAAGAAGGTCTATTTAAAATCTATTGGACATCTGGTTTTTTAGGATTATAAGGATTATAAAAAGAAATATCAAA
>CAYVSB010000016.1:3465-4478 GCA_964452855.1 Candidatus Woesearchaeota archaeon | reverse complement strand
ATACAAACTGGCGCATGGGAAGATAAAGAAAATTAAAAGTTATAAGGTTATTGCATCATCGGCTGCAGCACAAACTCTGGCTTTGCAAGAACGTCCTCTGAATCAATTACTGAATAAATCCCGACAAGGGTTTTTCCAGAGAACACGCATATTCTTCCGCCTTTTTCAAAATCATATTTCTTATCCAAATCCCTCTTGAACAAAGGGGAGCCGTTGAATAATTTTCCGATAATATCTTTATTTACATTGACAGAAGGATACAGCTCAGATACAATTTCTCCTGGAATTATCATTCTTTTCAGGCTTTCTTCATTCCCGTTTTTATAATCTTCATGGGCTTTTTCCAGTTCGTAAAGTGTTACAGCAGGATATTTTTTGTCTGATTCGCTAAATATTCCTGCAGTTGTCCTTCTTAGCTCAAGCATGTGCGCGCCTATTCCAAGCTCTTTTCCCAAATCATCTATGAGTTTTCTTATGTAAGTTCCTCCCTGAACTTCTGCCCTGAAAAGAAAGTCCTTGTTATTTTCGCTTTTTTCAAGGATTTCAAAGATTTTTATTTCCCTCTCCCTTTCCTGTCTTTTTACCCTTGACCTGACAGGAGGGGTTTGCATTATCTTTCCTGTGAATTTTTTCCTTATCGCGTCCTCTATCTTTTTTATTTCTGTTTCCTCATGCAGTCTCATTATCCCGACATAAGTTTTGTTTTCACCAAGAAAAAATCCAGTGAGCTTGCACGCCCTGTTAAGTGCTATAGGAAGAACTCCTGTAACTTTTGGGTCAAGGGTTCCAAAATGGCTTGTTTTCCGCAAATTCAATTCTTTCCTCACAAAATCAGAGACATTGAATGATGTTGGCCCTGAAGGCTTGTCAATATTTATTATTCCGAATTCCAGCAGCTCATGAATTTTTCTCACTTTTTTTATTTCATCCAAATCTGCCATTTTATATTTATTTTGGCAAAGCTTTTAAACTTTTAACTTCTGATAAAACACATAATGAATGGAAATTCTGTT
>CAYVSB010000016.1:0-3455 GCA_964452855.1 Candidatus Woesearchaeota archaeon | reverse complement strand
AGCAAAGGGATTCATAAAGATTATCTGCAATCATTTGAACTTGCATTAAGGGATGCAGGAATAGAAAAATGCAATCTTGTAACTGTTTCAAGCATTTATCCTCCAAAATGCAAACGCATTCCTCCTGCAGAAGGATTGAAATTTCTTGAGCCTGGACAGATTACATACTGTGTAATGGCTAGACTTGCAACCAATGAGCCAAACAGGTTGATAGCTTCTTCAATTGGAGTGGCTATGGCAGCTGATGACTCCCAGTATGGCTATTTGTCAGAGCACCATCCTTATGGAGAAACAGAGGAAAAGGCAGGAGAATATGCAGAGGACCTTGCAGCCACCATGCTTGCATCAACATTAGGGCTTGATTTCAATACTAATGATGCATGGGACGAGCGTGAAAAGCATTTTAAAATGAGCGGAAAGATTCTAAAGACATTCAATGTAACACAGTCTGCAGAAGGTGACAAAAATGGTTTGTGGACAACTGTTGTGGCGGCAGGAGTTTTCCTGCCAAAAGACTTGGAAGGCATAGTTGCAGGCTCTTAATAAAAAATTAATAAATCCCTTTCTTCTCTTTTTTTCATGAACACAAAAAAAGCAATTGCCCAACTGAAAATAATTGAAAAATCAGGAAAAGAAATGAGATTGGCAGCAGAGGAATGGCAGTCTGACTTTCAAATTCTTGTTTCAACAATCCTTTCTGCAAGAACAAGGGATGAGATTACAATTCCTGTTGCTGAAAAATTATTCAAAAAATATCCAACTGCAAAAAAGCTGGCAAAGGCTAAATTAAAAGATGTTCAATTAGCCATAAAATCAGTTAATTTTTACAAAAACAAGTCCAAAAATATAATAAGCTGTGCAAAAATGATTGTTTCTGAATACAATTCAAGAATTCCTCATGAACTTGAAAAGCTTGTTGAATTGCCAGGGGTTGGCAGAAAAACAGCGAATGTATTTTTGGCAGAGCATGGAAAGCATGCATTGCCTGTTGACACCCATGTCTTTTACATTTCAAGAAAGCTTGGTTGGACTAAAGGCAATAATCCTCATAAGGTTGAAGAAGAACTAAAGCGTCTTTTTCCCAAAAAATACTGGAATAAAATAAATGTGGCTTTGGTAAGGTTTGGGAAAACCCACACCAGCAGAAAAAACAAAGATAAGCTGTTGGATGAAATAAAAAAATCATAATAAAATGGAAAAAGTTGTATTATTAATTACCGATTTAAGAAAATCTCCTATAAGGGATGTTGTCAGTAAGCGCATGACTGAATTCAAAGCCGTTCCCAAAACATTCAATGACTTGTTCAGGGAATTGGTTTTTTGCATTCTTACAGCAGGGACAAGCGCAGATTTGGGGTTGCGGACAATTTCCCATCTTGGGGACATTATTTTCACAGGCTCTCAGGAAGAGATACAGAAAAAACTGAAGGAAGTTTACAGGTTTCATACTTTGAGGGCAGGGTATATTTTTAAGGCAAAAGAGAATTTCAGAAAACTTGACATTAGCTCAAAAAATATCAGGAATGATTTGGTTGATAACATAAAAGGAATAGGGATGAAGGAAGCCTCGCATTTCCTGAGGAATGTTGGGTTTGATGATTTTGCGATAATTGATTTTCATATTATAGATTTGCTTGTTAAAAATAACCTGATAGAAAAGCCCAAAACACTTACAAAAAAGAAATATCTTGAAATTGAAAATGTTTTGCGAAAGTTAGCAAATAAGGTTAATTTAAGCCTTGGCGAGCTTGACCTTTACCTTTGGTTTGCCGAGACAGGAAAGGTGTTGAAGTAGAACCAGCGAACATTTTACTAACCTCTAAATAACTTAATTTATTGCCTTGCATCTAAAATGAGCTTGACTGATAAAGAATATTGCTTATTAATTTTGTGTAAAGTTTATAACCTTCTTGCTCTTAATTATACAAAGAGGTGAAAGATGAAACAGCCATATTTGAAAAAAATAGGAATGTTTTCAGGATTTGATGTATGGATTGTCAACGGAGAGCATGTGAGGGAAAACCTTGACAGGGAATTCACGAATTTTGGGCATCATCTCTCATATGATATTATTCCAAAAAAAGAATTCTGGATAGATAAGGAATATAGCGGGGATGAAAGCAAGTTTTTCATTACAAACCTTCTTATTCAGCAGAGACTGATGTCTGAGGGAAAAAGCTATGAATATTCCCATGGGATTGCAAAATCAGCAGAGAAAAAAGAAAGGATGAAGTCCAGGCTTTTGAAAAATGCCCTTAAAAAAATAAAGCACAAGGAAAAAATTCTAAAAAAACTGCACAAAAAACTTCTGAAGCCATACAGCAATGATAAATTAAAGGTATGGGTTGTGAACGGGGAATTGGTTCGCGATTTGTTTTTCCTGGACTTCACCGAGGGTGGGAATGACCAGATTTATTCATTTGTTCCTCTTGGGGAGATTTGGCTTGATGATGACCTGAGTCCAAGAGAAAGAAAATTCGTGATTCTTCACGAGCTTCATGAAAGAAACCTTATGAAAAAAGGATGGGGATATGATACTTTGAAAAAAGGAGCTCACTGGTCTGCAAACGAGATAGAATACTTCTGCAGGAAATATCCTCAATTCACCAATGCAAAGATAATGGATGAAATAGGGAAGTTTAAGATTTAATACTTGAAAATAAAGACTTCTTAAAATCAGAGAATCTTCTTATTTCTGCAGTGACATTCTATGCTCATGCTTCGGTTCCCTTGCTTTCCCTTTTGTCTCATGCTTCGCCCTTTTCATTGCAGCCTTCTCCATCTGCTTTCCTGCCTCAACTACAGCTGATTTTTTCTCTTTTTCATCCTCAGCCTTTTCCTTCTTTTCTTCCTCTGTTTTTTCAGCCTCTTCCTTATTCTCGGCTTTCTCTTCTTTCTTTCCCTTTTGCATTGATGCCGAAGCTTTTTCATCCCTCTTATTTTCCCTTAGTATCTTGAATTTGAGTTTTTCAGGAACTTCTGAAAGCTCTGCCCTTACTATTCCCCCTTCCTTTACAGCCTTTATCTTTATTCTTGTCTGAGGATTCTTGATTCCCCTTGCCCACAAAAATTCATTAAGGTATTTGTCAATTTTTATCTTGTTTAAATCTCTGTCATAGACTTTCATGTGCCTTGCTAGAAATTCCTTTATTGATTTTACAGCTTTGGGAGTTCTTCTGTAAATAGGAACCTTGCCCACGCTGCTCCTTAGATTGATTATGTATTCCCTTTCAATCCTTTCTCCCTCTGGTTTTGTTTCTTTTTTTGCCATTTTATATCCAGTTTTTACGCGAAGTGAGACCTCCTTATCTTTCTTGGCAGGATTTTGAGCTTTGTTCTTCTCCATGATCTTCTATGGCGGGTCATTGATGAAGGATGCACTCTTTTTCCTTTTCCGTGTTTCTTCAAAACAGCCCATACTGGAGCCCATTTTGTTTGCCTTCCTTTTTTTCCAA
>CAYVSB010000015.1:0-10023 GCA_964452855.1 Candidatus Woesearchaeota archaeon | reverse complement strand
GGCAATTCCTCACTCGGTTTGAAACCCGAGGTATCCTTGCCGCAGATGTAATGAATAAGACCTCAGATAAAAATTTTAATGTAAGAACCAGAGGGTATTTTTTAATCTTAAGTATATTGGTTATTATTGGATTATTTTTCATTTTAACAAAGCCTGTTTCTTCTGCAGGAGAAATTTCGTATTGCTGCGAGAAAACAACAGAAGGGGCTTGGTGCCAAAGCGTGAATGATGTCTCTGAATGCGCGACAGGCAGCGGATTGAATGCCCCTGTGCCAACCTCGTGCGAGTCGACTTCCTATTGTGCAATCGGGACTTGCATAAACAGGCTTGAGGGCACTTGCTCTGATAGTCCTCAGGGGTCTTGCGAGAGCAACGGGGGAACATGGGATCCAAGAGACCAGGATGAAATTGCGCAATGCCAGCCCGGATGCTGCTTGATTGGAGACCAGGCTGCCTTTGTCACCCAGGCAAACTGCAACAGGCAGTCTTCACTTTACAATCTGAACATCAATTTCAGGAAAGACATAAAGAACCAAGAGCAATGCCTTGCCCTTGCATTTCCGCAGGCAAAAGGCGCGTGCGTCTTTGATGACGGGCTAACAAGAAAATGTGAAATGCTCACGAATGCCGAATGCAGGGCCAGGGAAGAAAAAAGCTCTTCGGGAACAACCATTGAATTCCACCAGGGACTTTTATGCTCTGCGGAAAGCTTGGAGACCCAGTGCGGGCCGACAGAGAGAACAACGTGTGTCGAAGACAAAGACGAAGTTTATTTCGTAGATAGCTGCGGGAACCTGGCAAACATCTATGATGCTGACAAAGCAGATGATACTAATTATTGGACAGAGATAGTCGGCAAGGCAGAGAGTTGTGGCATTGATTCAGAGAGTGGAAATGCTAATTCCAAGACCTGCGGAAACTGTGATTATCTCTCGGGAAGCACATGCAAGGCTTATAAGAGAGGAGATGCAAGCAGGACGCAGCCAGAGATTGGAGAGAATATTTGCGCTGATTTAGGCTGCAGCTACAATGGAAAAAAATATGAGCATGGAGAATCATGGTGCGCAACTTCCGAAGGGTTTTCGAGTTCTTCTCCGGGCAGCGAGAGTTACAGGATGGTTTGTTATAATGGTGAAACAACTGTAGAAGAATGCCCTGCATTCAGAGAGCAGGTCTGCCTTGAAGAAGAGATAACAGAAGATTTCACAACAGCCTCATGCGTTGTCAACAGATTCAGGGATTGTTTCATACAGGACAACAGGGAAGATTGTGAAGACATAGAAAGAAGAGACTGCAAATGGCTTGTCGGAGAAACAAACAATTTCTTTAGGGATGATACGGATTACAAAAACAAATATGTCCTTAATAAAAGCGGAGACAATCTGATCTCAGTTGAGGATTATCTCGAGCAAGAATTAGAGGCAAGCACTAGCCCATTCACGATAACAACAGAGCAGACAGGAGCCTCATGCGTTCCGAATTATGCTCCCGGATTCAAGTTCTGGGAAGACGAGAACAGGACAATGTGCCAGCTTGCCGACGATGTCTGCCTTGTCAAATATGAAAAAGGACTTTTGACAGGATTTGGCTGGGACTGCAAGGAAAATTGCTGGTGCGTCCAGGATGACGGAAGCATAGACGAGGACTGGCTTGGAAACAGGAGAAATCTTTGCACAGGCCTTGGAGACTGCGGAATAAGTAATAATTATCTTGGAATAGCAAGCGGCTTTGATATTGGAGACGATGTTGTCTCGAAGAGATGCGAGACAGACAAGGAAACAGGGCAGATAAAATGTTAGTTGCTAAAGAATTACGAAAAGATGTTAACAACAAAATCAACCTCAGGAAAAAGAGGCGATAAAATTTAAGTTAAGGTTTTATAAAATGAAAAGAGAAACAGGTGGCTTGAAATAATATGAAAAGAAGAAACGGAAAAAGCAGGGGTGTTGTTTCGGTATTAGAGATAATTCTTTTGATTGCAAGCATTTTTGCTTTTGCTCATATCCTTGGGCAGAGCTTTCCGAGCGTGGGGGCGCAGGAGATTAAACAATGTGTAACTGCTGGAACAAACATATGGAAATTATCTGGAAATACCTTGACACATATTTCTGGCCCTAGTCCTACAAAAACATATAGCCTAAATCAATTTTGCGAGGTTTATTCTAATTTATGCACAAAGGGCACTATTGCTGGAGACAATCTTGAAATATGTCCTGGTGATGCACCGAAAACAGAAAAATCGACGCTTAATATTCCAGCCCCGGCATTTGGATCAGGTTTTCTTAGAACGCCAACGATTTCTAATAGGCAAACAAATATTCTTCCTGGAGAAACAGGGGGTGTTCCAGATGAATTAGACCCATCAAAATGTCTTACATGGGCGGATGAAGAATGTGTTCAATGGGAGAAGGGAGCTGGACCTGCTGCCGGCAGTATAGCCGGGAAAGCGGGCGGATTTCTTAAGAGAAAAATTGCGGGTGATCTTACCATTGGAAATGTTCTTGCAAATGCCGCATGGGCTGCGGGAATTTATGTAGGCATCAAATTTGTCGGGGGAATAATTCCGGGAATAAATCCCGCGCTGACCCAGGCGGTCGCGACATCTTCTGCAATCGGAGTTTTTGTCGGGACAACTGCTGCGGACTTGGGCCTTAAGGCAGGACTTATAGGGTCTACCGGCCTTGGAATTGCTGTCGCGATAGTCATTTTCGTTTTTACATACAAGGAAGTAAGATTTGAGCAAGTGGCATTCACATGTAATCCATGGGTTGCTCCGTTCGGGGGCGAGAACTGCCAGAAATGCAACAACCAAGAATTCCCATGCACAGAATACCAATGCAAGAGCCTTGGCCAGGATTGTGAATTGATAAATTCGGGAACAGAGGATTCTCTTTGTGTCTGGAACAATCCGAGAGACAACAAGCCTCCTGTAATAAATGCCTGGGAAGACGTATTAACTGTTGGCTACAAATACAGTCCGGAATCTGTGTCTTCACCTCCAGACCGTGGCGTTAGTGTTGTAAACGAAAACAGGGAAGATGGCTGTGTTCAGCCATGGGAAAGACTTACAATAGGCATCACAATTGACGAGCCTGCAATCTGCAAGATGAGCGAAAACAATGCGGCAAGCTATGAACAAATGGAAAATATTTATTGGAGCGGCGGAATATCAAAGCAAAACCATTCATTCACTTTCAGCCTTCCAAGCCCTGAATTCCTTGAATCCAAGAACATAAGCCTCCAAAATGGCGGAGAATTTGTATTATACACAAGATGCATTGACAGGAATGAGCAGGCAAATACTGGAAACTTTGTCTTCAGATATTGTGTTGCCGATGCCGACCTGACAGAGCCCCAGATATACTCCACAAGCATAAACAATGGCGCATATGTCGGATTCGGGCAAACAGAAGTACCATTAGAAGTTTATGTCAATGAGCCTGCAGAATGCAAATGGAGCAGGATTGACCAAGATTATGATGCGATGGAAAACGAGATGTCTTGCTCTTCACAATCAGAGCAGCGCGGCGGACAGATAGTTTTCCCTTGTGCAACAACCTTAACAGGATTGAACGACTATCCGGCCGAGAATGCTTATTATTTCAGATGCAGGGACCAGCCAGAACTGAAAGGAACAGAAAACGAGGCTGACAGGAGAACAAATCAAAGGTCGTATCTTTACACGCTTCTTGGCTCAAGGTCATTGGTAATTTCAGATGTCGGGCCAAACGGAACGATAAGGGATTCCACAGAGCCTATTGCGATTACATTGGAAGCAGAGACTTTTGCCGGAGCTGCAGAGGGAGCAGCGCAATGCTTTTTCAGCGCTACTGGAGAAACAGGGACTTTCGTGAAATTCATAAATACGGGGACAAACACGCACTCACAGAGGCTTGACTTGGGAGAAGGAGATTACACATATACGATAAAATGCGAGGACTCGGGAGGAAACATTGACGAGAAAACAACAAGCTTCACGGTTGAGACAGATACCCAGGCGCCAATTGTCGTAAGGGCTTTCCACGAGGGAGGCCAGCTAAAAATCATAACAAATGAAGAAGCAAACTGCGTCTACAGTAACAACAACAATCTTGGATGCACTTACCTGTTTGAGGACGGGCTTTCAATGCAATCTCCTGAGAACAACAGGCACCAAACATCATGGAACCCCGACAAGACCTTTTACATAAAATGTCAGGATGAATTTGGAAACCAGCCGGCTGACCCAAGTGCATGCAGCATAATTGTAAGCCCTTTTTCAATAAAATAATTTGTTAATATCCGCCCGCTCCTTTTAGTCGCTCACTTAAACTTTAACATAAAAAGAAATCATCGCGGGTTTTTTATATTAAAAATAATTGCTTGGTGGAGATAGGAATGGATGGTGGGAAATTTAATAAAGCTGTTTCTTTTTTATATATCATGATTAAAAGAGGCACAGTAAGGAAGAAAAGAGGGCAGATACAAATATCTTTCGGGATGATTTTTTCAATAATCCTCGTAATCGCTTTTCTTGGCTTTGCTTTTTACGCAATAAAAATCTTCCTCAAGACAGGCGATGAAGCAAAGGCCGCTAAATTCATTGATGAGCTCCAGGGAGACACAATCAGGATATGGGGCAGCGAGGTAAGCGCAGAGCAGCAGGAATACGTTGTTCCAAGCTACGCCGACATGGTTTGTTTTATTAATTTTGACTCTGGCTCCAATGGCGAGAACAGCGAATTATATTCAGAGTTCAACAACAGCATTGATCCGGCCAATAATAATTTTGCATTTTATCCCATAAGGTACAACGGATATGAATCCGCAGGGATAAGATATCTGGATATCGTGAAAACAACAGAAGAAGAGAACCCGTTATGCATCAAGGCAAATAACGGCCGTGTTTCTCTCATCCTGAAAAAAGATTACGGGGAGAATTACATCACCATAGAAAGAACAGGATAATCCATATTAATAAATGATAAATATTAATTTTGATGAAATGATAAATAAGAGGGGCGGTTTTGGCATTAAAAAATTAAATCTTAACAATCGCGGCTTCCTGCAGATATCTTTTGCCTGGCTTTTTGCAATCATCGTCGGAGCCATAATCTTATTTTTTGCAATTTATGCCTCGGTGAAATTAATCAACACAGAAGAGTCTGTCTCTTTAACCCAGGCAGGGCAAGAGATCTCTGTCCTTCTGAATCCTCTTGAAACAGGATTTGGCGAAGAGAAGACAACTCCTCAGTTAGTTGCTGTGGCATCAAAGGTAAACAACATATGCAATGAATTCGGAGAATTTGGGGAGCAGGAGATAAGAGTCTCGCAAAAAACATCAGGGAAATGGACAGATACAGGCCTTGGCTCAATTTCTTATAATAAATATATCTTCTCAAATGCAAGCGTTCAGGGCAAGGACTTTTATCTTTTTTCCAAGCCTTTTAACTTTCCTTTCAAGGTTTCTGACCTGATTTTCCTGACTTCTACAAAAGACAGCTATTGTTTTGCCGATGCTCCTGAAGAAATCCGGGAAGAGCTTGCAGGGCTTGGACAGGCAAACCTGTTCATAGAAAACTGCCCCGAGGAAAGCATAAATGTCTGTTTTGGCGCTGATTCCGGCTGCGATGTCATAGTCAATGAGAACCAGAAGTCTGTTGAGCATGCCGGTGATGGCAGAGGGTTGGTTTATTATGAAACAGATGCCTTGATGTATGCCGCTATCTTTTCTGAAACAGATATCTATGAGTGCCAGATGAAAAGGCTTATGAAGAGGTTGGAAGCAATGGCTCTGTTATATCATGATAAAGAAGCTGTAATCTCTGGCGCAGGCTGCATCGCAGAAGTCAGCCTTCTTGGGCTGGCTGATTCAGCTGCTTCATTGGCAAGTTCTGCCGACCTAATAAATGTCGCGTCGGCAGCAGAAGATACAGAAGACTCAAATGAAAATACCCGCGCCAGTTGCAGGCTGTGGTGATGAATATGTTAGACAAAAAGATAAACTTTAATGATAACAAAACAGGTTTAGTAAAAAGAGGTGATGGAAATTAACATGGTTAAAATAACAAGGATAAAATCGAAACACGGTCAGATGAAGATACAGCAAATGGCTTTCATGCTGATTGCAGTCACGCTGTTCTTTGTCCTTGCCGGCCTATTTATCATCATGATAAGATTCTCTGGCTTAAGGGAAAGCGCAGAGCTGCTTGAAGAAAGGAATGCGCTTCTTCTGGTTTCAAAGGTGGCTGACTCTCCGGAATTTTCATGTGGGGATGTCTTCTTTGGAGAGCAGAAGACAAACTGCATTGATGCCGATAAAGCCATTGCATTAAAATCGCGGATTGACGCAGGAGAATACTCTGGTTTTTGGAGTGTGGATGGCATAGAAATCAGGTGGGTATTCCCGCAAAAAGCAGGAGAATGTAGCCTGGAAAGCTATCCTGACTGCGGGGATATAACCCTCGTGGCTGCAGAAAGCGGCACAGGTATTGCAAATTTTGTCTCTCTTTGCAGGAAAGAAACTAGCGAGGGCGCAGGAATTTATGACAAATGCGAACTTGGGAAAATAATAGTGACTTACAATGAAAATGAATGAGATGATAAAAATGAAGCCAAAAAACAAAAGAGCGCAAGAAGAAATAGTGGGATTTGCCATGATAGTCATAATAGTCTCAATAATCCTGATGTTTTTCCTTGTTTTTTCGCTTTCTTCCGGCAGTGAGAATGAGAAAAGCTACGAGGCTTCAAGCTTCCTGCAGGCAGCATTGTCCTATACCAGCGATTGCATGAGCAATTTTGAATATCTTCCCGTGGACGAGCTTATTGCTTCCTGTTACAATGAGAAAACCTGTGAGCTCAGAGGAGAAAGGGAAGATGTTTGCGATGTGCTGAATGATACCCTTAATGGCTTGCTAGCTGAAAGCTGGCCTGTCGGTGAAGATAGGCCGGAAAAAGGATATAAGATGGAGGCTGTTTCAGGCGAAGAGACAATGTTTTCAATCTCAGAAGGGAACATAACTAGGAATCTTAAAATGGCAAACCAGATAATCCCGGAATCGGGAGCACAGATAAGGGTTTCTTTCACAGCCTATTCTTGAATATTTTGAAAAAGAAAAAAGGTTAATTTTAATGTAAGGAAAGCCCGATGTTTGATGTTATTATAACATATGTTCTAATAAGTGTCAAAGGGGATCATTATTAAAAGTTATTTATGGCTGCTAAATTCTCAAATTTATCACTATTGTGTCTGATACAAGCTCTGGCCTGTGGCGAATCCTGTTTTTTGTCTTTTCCTCAACCAGCTGGATAAAGCCGAATCTTTCCAGGAGCTTTATGTCATCATTTACTGTCTTGAAGTTCCTGCCGAGCTTTTTTGCCAGGGCATATAAAGAGCCGGGCTTCTGGGTTTTCAATACATGCAGCAGCCTTGCCCTCTCGTTGCTGAGAAGGCGCCTTAGTGCAGAGAGGCCTTCAAAATCAAAATCTTCCCTGGAGAACAGGCCTTTCTTTAAGATGGAAAAAGCCCCTCCGGATTGCGTTATTGTAATCTCCCTTGCTTTTGTTTTCAGCATTTTAAGTTTTTTTAGATGTTCTACAGTTATCTATGTTTTTTAATAATATATTACTAAAAAAACCACATATATTGATAAATCTTTCGTTTTGGGGAATCTTAACAACCAGGATTTTCTGTATCTATAATTAAGTAACAGCAGAAGATTTATAAATAAAACCCTGAAAAAGGGGGGTTTTTGCTTTGTTTGGGTAAAACCAGATAGTAAGCTTTTTAAAGAAAAATCGGCTTTTCCTGATTAACACCTTCGGGTGTTCTAATAGGGAATGAAGATATTCAAAACCGCCCAAGCGTGGTCGGTTTAGGGATTCAAAACGACAGAAAACATCATATTCACGACACGGTAGCTAACCCTATTGCTATCTTGTTGGGAAGGTTGTCCTTGACAACTCTTTATAGAGTTGAAAGGAGGTTGAAAAGAGAGAAAAAATGAAATTAAATTTTAGAAAAATTTCTGCACTAGCATCAAGCGCATTAATGCTTGGCATGACCGCAGGAATCGCGGCTGCTGCAAACTATCCATCACCTTTCGTTTCTGGAGGCGGTGCTAACGTGGCCATTGTCTATGGTTCTGGAGCAGCATTGTCAGACCAAACAGCTGCACAGAGTATTTCTACAAGTCTTAGTGGATTTGTATCTGGAGGCGGAACACCTACGGGCGGAGACTCTTTCAAATTGGAGAGAAGTTCTACCTTTTTCCATTTGGGAGACAACATAACCGGAGTTTACTCATCTGATATAGATGACGATGAACTGGAGGAGTTGCTTGCAGATGGAATATATGTAGATGATGACAATGATGAATTCGACTTCACGCAAAAAATCGCAGTTGGGGCAGCTCTTCAGTTGGGAATGTTTGAAGACAATGATTATGCTGAAGACGAGCCAACCGTTGGATTCAGAATTCCCTCGGGAACAACTGTCTTGACATACACATTGACAATGACAGACCAACCAGATATAGTAGACATACCAACTTCTGACTTAACTATAATGGGAAAAACATACTATGTTCTTTCCAATAGTAGCAGCGGGGCAAACAAGATTTTGACTTTGCTGGATTCTGCAGAAGAAGCTGTATTGGATGAAGGTACGACTGCAACAGTTGCAGGACACTCTGTTAGTGTGACATACATAAGCTCTACAGAAGTAAAGCTTACAATAGATGGCGCAACAACAAACAGTCTTTCAGAAGGACAAACACAAAAATTGTCTGATGGAAGTTATGTAGGTATCAAAGATATCTTATTTAACTCCAAAGAAGGAACTGTAAGCAGTGTTGAATTCAGTATTGGAACAGGTAAGCTTAAGCTTACAAGTGGTTCTGATGTTGAGATCAATGATGATGTTGTCAACGACCTTACTGCAACAATAACAAATAGTTCTGATGGAGTAAAACTTGCAAGCATTGCACTTGCTTGGGCTGCTGATGATGACTTATTCATCACAACAACAAGCGATATAACAATGCCTGGATTTGGAGCAGTTAAGCTGTCTTTTGGAGGATTAACTTATCCTGCCGAAGAAACTATACAGGTAGAGAAGGGTTCAAGCACACATGCAGAACTTTCCAATTTCCCATTGAAAGATACAACGGCAGACGTACCATTCTTGTATGCAACTACTGCTGGAGCTTTTGCGGGAATAGGTAAAGATGCTAACAGCAGGCTTATAACTAATAAGACAGGGCAAAACATAAGTTTTGACTCAGATACAGACGATCAGTTCGTTGCATCTTGGGCAGGTACTGCTGAGGCAGAATCTTATCTTGTAAGAGCTACAAACTTCATTACTGAAAGTTCAACTGATAAAGCTGATTTCCAGTACTTGAAAGATAGTACCTGGACAACGTTCAAGACAAAGGCTCAGTCAGGAGATACCTTTAGTTTAGGAAGTGTAGACCTTAAGGTCTTTAATGTCGACAATACCTTTAACAACGTAACTGTGATGAACACAAGCACCAGTGTTAACTTCAACCAGCTTTATTCAAAAGAAGGTTTGAGGGTTCAGTTGCCTTACGAGAGTTTTAACGTAAGTGGGACGCTTGGAGAAGGTGAAATAAACACCACTACTCCTACGGGCTGGGCAAACACGGGACTTGGGCATAACGCAACATCTGTCTACCTCGTAGCGAGGGAAGAAGATAAAGATGATAACGTTGCTTCCGGGGATTGGGTTAACCTAACTATTGGATGGGATTCTGGAGCAACTGCACAGCCACAGGTAAATGCTGTTGGAACATCGAATACGGATGCTACATCGACAGAGATCGGTGAAACAGATGTATTCAGAGACTTTACATACAGTGCTCTGGCTACAGAAATCCTTTACGACCAGCCTAGCTCTGGCCAAAAGAGTGTTAAATTGATGTATCACGGAAGCGAAGTTACTGCTGATGTATACATAACTGCACCTGAAGCTGTTTTAAGCGGAGGGGGAACTCTTGGAGATGTCCTTGTTACAGATTCAGA
>CAYVSB010000014.1:0-10214 GCA_964452855.1 Candidatus Woesearchaeota archaeon | reverse complement strand
TCTGTTTTGTTGTGCGGACGAGACAAAAGTCGTGTGACTAATTTCTTAAAAAACAAAAAAACAGCTTTTGCCTACCTTGACCTTACTGACGTGAAAAATGCAGAAAGAGTCATAAAAGATTCAGGGGCAAAGGTTGCTGTAAACTGCGCAGAGGGAGACTGGAATTTTGAGGCATTGGAAATGTTTTCCAAGGCAGGAGTTCATTCAATTGATCTTGGCTCAGATATCCCGATTCTGAAAAAACAGCTGGCTATGAATAAAGAGCTGAAGGAAAAAGGGATTATTCATATAACCGGCTGCGGCTCTGTGCCTGGAATTGGGAATGTAATGCTTAGATATGCATACGATAAATTTGACACTATTGATACTGTAAAAGTTGGATTTGCATGGGATTCCAATATAAAGAAATTTGTGGTTCCTTTTTCAATACAGAGTATTCTTGAAGAATTTACATTTAATGCGCCTTATCTCCATAATCATAAGACAAGGATAGTAAAGCCTATGGATTCAATAGTCAGAACTTATCACAAAGGAGTTGGAAGGGAAGATGAGTTTAATGTCGGGCATCATCCAGAGACATACACTTTCTTGCAATATTGCAAAAGCAAAGGAGTAAAGAATATTGAATTTCACGCAGGATTCCCTGACCACTCGATGAAATTTCTTGAAATGATGGTGGATTTAGGTCTGGATAGTAAAGTGCCTATTAAATTTAAGGGAATTGAAATTGTGCCGGGAGAATTTCTTACTGAACTGCTGAAGAGGCTTAAATACCCAAAGGGTTATACCGAGACAGAAAATCTTTGGGTATACATAAAGGGAAAGCATAAGGGAAAAATTAAGGAGACAATGATGGAATGCATTGTTCCACCATTGAAAGGATGGGAAGATGCAGGATGCAACATAGACACTGGAATGCCTGCAAGCATTATTGCGCAGATGATATTCAACAAAGTCATAACAAAACCGGGAAGTTATTCTCCTGAGGACATAGTGCCTGTGCAGCCGTTTTTCAAGGAGCTGAGAAAAAGAAAAATGCTAGTCTACGAAAACGGAAAAGTGATTAATTAATTTCTTCCCTGATTGTTATTATTATCCAGAAACCTTTAAAAGCAAACAACCATACGAAATGTTATAGCGGGGTAGAACAGCCTGGAGTGTTCGCCGGGCCCATAACCCGGAGGTCGTGCGGTTCAAATCCCACCCCCGCTACTTTTTTTAGAGAAACGACAAAGTTAATGGGTTTTAATCCCAATTAACTTTAAAAACAAGTGAAAATTCTTTTGTCCATGGAAGAGCTTATTCTTGGAATTGACGATGCAGGGCGCGGCCCTGTGATAGGTCCGATGGTTCTTGCGGGGTGCTTGATTGAAAAAAAAATAGAGCCTGAGTTCAGGAAGCTTGGAGTGAAGGACAGCAAGCAGCTTACACAAAAAAGAAGGGACCATCTTGCAGGAATCATAAGGGAAAAGGCAGAGGACTTTGAAATTGTTACAGTGCTTCCTGAGGAAATAGAATCCAGCAATACTGAAGGGACAAAGCTTAACGAGGTTGAGGCAATAGCATGCGCGAAGATAATAAACAGGATAAACAAAGGCTACGGGAAAATAAAAGTTGTCCTTGACTGCCCATCAACAGGAATAGAAAAATGGAGGAATTTTCTGATGACAAGAATTGATGATCTTTCAAATCTTGAGGTTGTCTGTGAGCACAAGGCAGACATAAATAATCTTGCAGTGTCAGCGGCATCAATACTTGCAAAGGATGTGAGGGAAAAAGAGATGTCCATCCTCAGGGAAAAATACGGGAATGAAATAGGCTCAGGTTATTCATCTGATCCTTATACGATGAGGTTTCTTGCAAAAAATGCAAACAAGCTCGCTGACCATGGACTTTTCAGGAAAACCTGGGCGACATGGAAAAATGCTGTTGCAAATCTTGAGCAGAAGAAGCTTTGATATTTCTTGGAGTAAATGGAATAAAATTAAGGAAGAAAACTATAGCAATAGCTGACAAAAAAAGATTAATAATTAGCTAAATATGATAATCTTAATAATTAAAGATGTTGTGTGCAGGTATTTTTAAGATAAAAATATTCATATTCTGTGATAAATAAAAGGATGATAAATGCAAAACTATAAGATTTAATCCGTTATTTTAATATTAGTAAAAGAGATAGGTTTAGTTCTAATTTGCACTAATTATCTAAAGAATAATCAAATCAATTTCAAGAATTCCTGCTTTACTTCTTGGAATTTTTCATTGCTTACTTTGCCTATTGTTAATCTGACAAGTTTTTTGTTGATGCTAAAAATTTTATCAACTTTTATTTTGCTTTCTGTTATTATTTTTCCATTATCAAGGTCTTTGTTTGTCACAGGAATGGAATATTCTCTAAATTTAAGATTTGAGGTAAGGGGAACAACAATAATGTCATCAAATTTCTTATTATATAAATCATTGGAGATTATCAAAGAAGGTCTTACTTTTTCCTTTTCTAAATTGCTAAAAGGAAAGGGTGTCAATATAATTTCTCTTTGTTGGAGGTTCATTTTTTAAGATAATTATCCCAGATTTCATCTTCCTTGCTGCCCCAAATATCCTTCATGGAAATCTCAGATAATTTAAGAAGGTCTTTAAAATCATCATCTATTTCATTTGCTATTGCCTCAACTTTCTGGAGGATGATTTTGTTGTCTCTTTGAATGAGGATTAGGCTATCGCCTGCATTTATGTTTGCCGACTCCCTCATAACCACAGGCAGGGAAATTTGACCTTTGTCTGTGACTTTAATTATTTTGGTCTCCATAAAAAAGTAAGAATTTCCTTACTTTTAAACTTTGTTATTTTGTGTTATAACTATTAAAGAACAACAAATAGAAATATTTATAAAGGGCAATATTGTAAGAGTTTTAACTTAAAAGTAGTATAAAACTGCCAAAGTAGTATTATGCTGCCAATACAAGATGAAAACAAAAATAAGCATAACAATAGACAAGGAAAAGATTTTAAAGATAAATGAAATTCTGCAAAAAGGAATGTTCAGGAACAAATCCCATATCATGGAATATGCCCTGATTAAATTCTTGGAGGGACAAAAATGAAAGAACATAAAGGCGTTTATCAAAATTCAACTGAGTTGATGAATATAAACGGAAGTCCATTTTATATGAATGATTTTGTTGATGCATGCCTTTACGGAAGACTAAATCTTTTCTTGCAGGGAGATACTGGCTCAGGAAAGACACAGCTTGCAAAAGATGCAATGGATTATTTCCCAGAAAAATCAATGTTTGTTCTTGGAAGAAACGATATGGACACAAGGGAGCTTTTCCAGCAAATTAACCTGGAAAAAATAAAGACTGCAGCCTCAAGCCAGGAATTAAGGGAATTGACTGATAAAGTTGATTATAATCTTTTTGTTGTGGACGAGCTTCCAAATTGTGTTCCTGCAGTAAGAGCCCAGCTATTCAATTTATTTGACGGGTTTATTGAAATCAATGGGAAGACATATCCTATAGGCAAAGGTTATTCTGTTGGAGTTGCAACGGGAAACATCGGTCAAAAATTCACAGAGTCAAGCAATGACATTGGAAGAGCCTTGAAGGACAGAATGCATGTAACAATAGACACAGACTACTTCAAGCCGACAGCATGGGATACTTACAATATTCTTTCAAGCAACACAAATCCAAGGGTTGATTTTACGAACAAACAGGAAAATGGAGGGCTTGAAAAGCAGGTTTTAAAGGCTCACAATGAAGTTGTTTCAGGAGAAATTCCATTTGAAAAACTATTGATTGCGAATTATCTCATTCATGGTCTGGATTATGTTAATATAGATGGAAAGGAAACAACCAAGACAAAATTAAAAGACTCGTGGCCAAGCGCAATCACAAACCATGGAAGAGGCTCTGATGAGGCATTGGTTATGCCTGTCTCGCCAAGGGCTGCAAAATCAATAATAAGGTTGTCGCAGGCATTTGATTACATTGCAAGGGAAAAAGGAGCTTCTGAAAAATCCATAAAGGATTCTTATTTTGATTCAATGATGCAGGCATTCAAATTTGTAGGAGCATACTCGGGAATATTGAATGACATGGCAGTTAGGGAAAACTTCGGCAATGACAAGTATTCCGCAATGGATGCCCTTATTCAAACAACCAGCACTCAATATAATTCCCAGGTTGAAAACATTTCAGCAGGATTGGGAATGATTGCAGACGGGAAGAAATCCAAGAAGATTTTGGATAAATTCAGTGGAAGATGGGGCTTTATGAAAAGCTTTTTGGATAAGGCATCAGAGCAAGCTTCTTTAAATAAAAATAAATAACACATAAAAAATGAAACTAAACATTCCAACAATCTTCAAAGGCATAGACACAAGAAAAGCCTATGAAAAGGCTTTGAAAGAGAAAGAGCCAGCTCCATCAACTTTGGAAAAAAAGGCAAAAACAGCAAGTCCAATCATCCCCCTGTCCGACGATTTAAGCTTTGTAACAGACATCAATCTTTATAAGGAATTTGTAGAATATGTGGATTCTGCTTTCTCAAGCCATAAAAATATTCTATCATCAAATCTCAAATTTGAAAATGGAGTAATGAAAGGCTCAAACACATACATTGCAACAGCTGCTGATATGTTTTTGAAATCAACAGGTTCAGAATACAGGCTTGCAACCCAGCTTGATTTGGAGCAGGATTTGAAATTTACAGAAGGCACTTATAATGATTCAGGTCTGGCATTGAGAAATTTAATTGGAGATAACAAAGAGCAAGCCAAATATGTTTTCAATCAGCTAAAGCAAAGGGGATTTGATGAATCTTATTTCCCTATCTGGCTTAACTTAAGAGGCTTGAAATTGGATAAAAATCTGAATTTCAATCTTACAGATGAATCACTTTTCAAAACAGCAGAATGCCTGAACTGGGCAACCGGAACTAAATTTTCAAAAATAAATGACTTTGGCTTGCCTTTGGAGAAAGATGAAACTTCAACAAGACAAATATGGACTTCAGATAATTCATTGTCGAGGGCTTATCTGCTCAGGTACTCTGACTTGTACTCCAGCGGCTCTGATTTGGCTTACTCTAACGACAATGGCAGGGTGGTTTTCGCGAAGCTGCGAAGCAGCTGAGCTACGCTCTGAAAAATAAACAATAATAAAATAATAAAAAATGAACAAAATAAAACAACTGGAACAAAAATTAAATCAGGAAAAGAATAAGTATGGGTTGGTCGGAGCAAAGCCTGCAAAAGTCCGTGAATTTGATGATGCTGATTATAACGTTTCCGCGCACATAAACACTCATGATTGGGGAATAGAAGTAAATATAAAAACAGGATATATCCCTATTCAAGACATAAGGCAAAAGACTTATGCAAGGGCAAAGAAAATAAAAGACGCGCTTGAAACTATTGTCTTGCATGTCGGCTCAGGGCACGAAGTTGCTCACTGGGAGCTTCCTTTCGGCTCTGGAAAAGGCTGCCCTATGGATGTTTACCATCATGATAAAATACTTGAAGGGATAAAGAAAGGACTGCCTGTTGACAAACAACAGCATGCAGGATACCTTGCAAACGCCTTTGAAGATACTATCATTAATCCAAGAGTAAAGGAGTATTTTGGAGATTTTTCAGGTCAGGTGCTCTTTTGGGACGGGGAAGGTCTTAGAGCCCAGGAAAAAACAAAACAAAAAGGATTCACTCCATTATATGAGGCATTTGTAAAGGTTAATATGCATCTCTGGGGAGACAAGTGGGACAATGGCTTTTTGAAAAGGCACTATACAGATGATAAAAAAGTAAGCAAGGCAGTCAATGATGCAGTCAAAAGCTTGAATTTGAAAAAGGGAATAAAAGACACAACTCCTTTGTTTGATAAGCCTCAATGGCCAATAATGGCTGAGAATTATGCAAGAGCTATGTCCGATTTGCTTGATGAAATGCCTGAGGAAAGAATGTCTGCTTATGATTCAGGACAAGGAGATAACAATGAAGGGCAAGAAGACAATCAGGAAAAACAAAAAACCGGAAATGGAATAGAGGAAAAAGTTAACACAAAAGACGGAAAAGAGCAGATTGCCTATGGAAGATATTCTTCTGGAGAAGAGCAATCTCCCAATTTTGAAAGCTTTGAGCAGTTGGATTCCTTATATCAAAGGCTGGCAAGGGATATTCCTGTAAAGGTTGAGGCAATAACAAGAGACTCTTCAATGGAAATCTCCCCATTAAACTATCGTGTTTTTGACTTTGAAAAGGACAATCCCTTAAAAATCAAGACCTCAAAGTTTTTCTTGGATGATAACGGGCTTAGCTTTGGATATCCAAGCCAGCCGTTGTCAATAAATTACAAGCAAAAAGTTCAAAGAAAATCTTTCCCTGATTTTAAAATGGTTATTGTGGATAATTCTGGGAGCATGAAAGCAGATTTAAACGATTCAGATGATATAGGCAGCGCCTCTTTTATTCCATGGGGAGACCAGTCAAAATACCATTATGCTCTTTTGGGCTATTATGGAATTGAAAACTTCCTGCAAAAGCAGGGAATTGCCCCTTACATAGAGCATGGCGTTTCCTTGTTCTCCTCACAAACAAGGCTTGAAAAGGGAAGTTATAATGATTTGGTTAAAACAAGAAAGCTCTTGCTTAGCCCTGATTGGGGCTCAACAAACATGGATGCTGATGCCTTGAAAAAGGCTTTGGAAGGAAAAGAAAGCTTTATGCTGTCTATCTCAGACGGCTCAATTGATAATTGGAACTCTGAAAAGTCGGGAATTAAAAAGCTTGCAGAACAAAATCACTATGCCCATATTCAGCTTGGAGGAAAAACTTCCATGACAAGGGACTTGGAGTCATGGGGAATGCCGGTCTTTTATGTAAGCAATGGAAATGACCTCTCCAAGTTAATGGTTGACATAACAAAGAATGCTTACCATCCATTTGTGCAGGAGGCGCAAAAGTAACTGAATAAAATAATAAAAAATGAAACTAAACATTCCAACAATCTTCAAAGGCATAGACACAAGAAAAGCCTATGAAAAGGCTTTGAAAGAGAAAGAGCCAGCTCCATCAACTTTGGAAAAAAAGGCAAAAACAGCAAGTCCAATCATCCCCCTGTCCGACGATTTAAGCTTTGTAACAGACATCAATCTTTATAAGGAATTTGTAGAATATGTGGATTCTGCTTTCTCAAGCCACAAAAATGTTTTGTCAGATAAATTAAAGTTTGAGAATGGAGTGATGAAAGGCTCAAACACATATATTGCCACAGCTTTTGATGAGTTCCTTAGAATAAGCGATTCAAAATACAGGCTTGCAACCCCACTTGATTTGGAAAGTGATTTGAATTTCACAAAAGACACGTACAATGATTCTGGATTGGCTTTGAGAAGTCTCATAGGAGACAATAAAGAACAAGCTCAATATATTTTCAATCAGCTAAAGCAAAGGGGAATAAAGGAATCTGCTTTCCCAATCTGGCTTAACCTTAGGGGATTGAGATTGGATAAAAACCTGAATTTCAACTTGACAGATGAATCATTTTTTGAAAAAGCAGAATGCCTGAACTGGGCAAGCGGAACTAAATTTTCAAAAATAAATGACTTTGGCTTGCCAAAAGAAAAAGATGAAAATTCATCAAGGCAAATCTGGACTTCAAATGACGCGTTGTCGAGGGCTTATCTGAGCGGGGGCTCTGTCTTGAGCTCCGACGACTCTGTTTTGGCTCTCTCTGACGACTTTGGCAGGGTGGTTTTCGCGAAGCTGCGAAGCAGCTGAGCTACGCAACAAATTTAGAAGGTTTTATTAATAATTCTTTCCATAAAACTATAATCCTGGCTATCAAGCCAGGCCACATGTCAATTTATTTGCACATTATTAAAATTTATTTTAAGTCAGTAAAATTCAGCTTTGACAATTAGTAGTGGCTAAATTAACATGAAAATTGAAAAGGCGGTGGCAGATTTAAAGTCTGATAATGGGTAAATTGGCTAATTCATTGTCGAGGGCTTATCTGAACAGGAACTCTAACTTGAACTCCAACAACTCTGATTTGGCTAACTCTAACGACAATGGCAGAATGGCTTGGCTGGCTGGGAAATGAAAACTTATAGTGCTCTCTATTCTGAAATTATTTCTTTGAAAAACTTGATTCTTGCCTGGAAAAAGGCAAGGAAAGGAAAAACAAATAGAAACTATGTCAGGAAATTTGAGAAGGATATTGCTTACAATCTAAAGATTCTTTATGATGAGCTTAATACTAAAACTTACAAGCCTATGCCTTTGAAAAGCTTTATTTTGAGGGACCCAAAAACACGAATAATTTCCAAATCTGAATTCAGGGATAGGATTGTTCATCACGCATTGGTCAAAGTTGTTGAGCCTATTTTTGACAAGACTTTCATTTATGATTCCTGTGCCAATAGGATTGGAAAAGGGACATCTTTTGCATTGAAAAGATTTGAAAAATTTCAGAGGAAAGCCACGCATAACTTTTCCAAGGAAGCTTTTTGCCTGAAGGCAGACATAAGACATTACTTCCAGGAGATTGATAAGGAAATACTCCAGGAGATAATCAAGGAAAAAATTCAATGCAAGGACACCCTTAGTCTGATAAAGCTTATTTTGGATAATTTTGAATTGGATAAGGGCATGCCTTTGGGAAATTTGACCTCGCAGTTCTTTGCAAATGTTTATCTTAGCAAGCTTGATTATTTTGTAAAGCATACGCTGAAGGCAAGGCATTACATAAGATATGTTGATGATTTTGTCATTCTTCACAAATCAAAAGAACAGTTGGAATTATGGAAAAAGGATATTGATTTTTTTCTGCGGGAAAAGCTAAAGCTTGAACTTCATCCTGAAAAGACTAAAATAATTTCCTTATCCAAAGGTGTTGATTTTGTGGGTTTCAGGAATTTCTATTATTTCAAAATTTTAAGGAAAAGAAGCATGAAAAATATGCTGAAAAATATGGGGCTATTCAAAGCTGAAATTATCTCCAAGGAAAAGCTTTCGGAAATATTCAAGGGATGGCAGGCTCATGCAAAGCAAGGCAATTGCCATGATATGCTTAGTCGCATAAAGAATTCGCACAGAATTCTTTAAAAATACCTAATAATTTGTTAATAATAGTGATGTCTTATATTATCAATAAAATTCATGATAGAAAATAAATAAAATGCCATCAATAAAAAAGCTGGTGATGCACGGATTCAAGAGTTTTGTCAGGAAGACCGAGCTGCCGTTCACTCAAGGAATAAATGTCATAGTCGGTCCTAACGGCTCTGGAAAAAGCAATGTGTCAGATGCCCTTTGCTTTGTCCTTGGAAGGCTGAGCTCAAAGTCCATGAGAGCTGCAAAGGCGGGAAACCTCATGTTCTTCGGAACAAAGGAGATTGCCCCTGCAAAAGAGGCTGAGGTTGAGCTTGTGTTTGACAATTCAGACAAGGGTTTCTCCGGCGGAGGATTTGAAAACCTGAATGAAATCTCAATAAAGAGGATAGTCAGGAGAAATGGTCAGAGCATATACAAAATAAATTCAGAGACCAAGACAAGGCAGGAGGTGCTTTCCCTTCTTGCACAGGCAGGCATAGACCCAAATGGATTCAATATTGTCCTTCAGGGAGAAATACAGAATCTTGTCAGAATGCACAATGAGGACAGAAGAAAG
Source organism: Candidatus Woesearchaeota archaeon (assembly GCA_964452855.1). Lineage (GTDB taxonomy): Archaea > Nanobdellota > Nanobdellia > Pacearchaeales > GW2011-AR1 > JAGVNG01. The sequence continues at coordinate 540 of CAYVSB010000014.1, read as the reverse complement.
ATCGTTGAGGAAGTTGCCGGCATTTCCATATATGAAATAAGAAAGGAGAAATCATTAAAGGAGCTGGAAAAGACAGAGGAAAGGCTGAGGGAAATATCAGCAATTCTCAGGGAAAGGACCTCTTTCCTGAACAATCTTGAAAAGGAAAGGCAGGAAGCGCTTAAATTCAAGAAACTCCAGGAAGATTCAAGAAAATTAAAGGCAAGCATAATCCAATCCGACCTTTCAAAGAAAAAGAAAGAGCTGGATGCCATAAATAATTTGATATTGGATAAATCAAAAGAGATTGAGTCAGTAAAGAAAAGCATCGTGGGTTTGCAGGCTTCCATAAAAAACTTTGAGACCGGGATTTCCACAATAAATTCAACAATACAGCATTCAACAGGGCTTGAGCAAGAATCCCTAAACAGGGAAATCGCGGACATAAGGGCATCCCTTGCAGGAGATGATGTTAAACTTGAAAGCTTTGAAAACAGGATTCTTGCATTGAAAAAACAGCAGCAGGATACAAGGATACTTTGCAGAGGCTGCAGGCGGAGT
>CAYVSB010000013.1:7724-10220 GCA_964452855.1 Candidatus Woesearchaeota archaeon | reverse complement strand
GTTAACATTTTATTTATTGATACCTCGCGCTTTAGCGCGGGGTGTGTTCATTTTTATCCTCTTTTCTCATCTGTTTATGAAGCGAATCCAGGAGGCCATGCAACGCTCCTTGATGCGAACTGGAATTTACTTCCTGTATCCCTGTCACTTATAATGTATACCTTTGTCCCGTCCTGCTGCGTGTGTTTCTCAACTTTCAAATCCTTATAATAAGTCATGTATGCTGTTGTCTCTGCTTCTCCATATGTGGCTTCCCAGTCAATTATGCTATTTGCAATGCTTATCAATTCATAAAGATTATTGTTCAATACAACACTAAATGCCTCGTGTCTTGCCGTGTCTGCCTTCGTAACAGCAAGCACATAACCAGCGAAATTCACAACAACCCTCTTCGGAAGCAGTTCAACCTCTGTTGCTCCTCTCTGCAATTCGGCAGTATAGCCTTCAATTCTATAGCTCTCTTCAAGATTTGTGAAGCAGGTTTCAACATCGCCCTCAATTGCTGTTTTTATTTCTGATTCTATGTGCTGCTTCAGCATTGGCTGCTGTACAACACAGGTTTTGTAATACTCGTTTGTATAACAGAGATATTCAACTCTTTCCCCGTTATACATAAAATAAAACTCCGGCACCACGCTTCCGCCCTTTGAAGAAATAATGTCAACGACTTCTGCCACAGTGTCTTCCATGCAGTTCTGGATGAATGCCCTTGGGTTTTGCACATCAAAGCCGGTTTCTGTCTTTGTCTTTGGAATAATAAAGAAGATCAATGCGACAAGGCCCACAATGAGAATTGCAACGATGATAAAAATAGTCACCTGCCCCCTTTTCATCCTCTTTTCAATCATACTTTTTCAAGGGAAATCTTGTTTATAAATTTTACAATATTGTAAAATTTGTTTCATAATTTAAGCCGTCAATATAAGATACTCACCACCTAATCTTATAACTCATTAACATGTCCAATCTCGCTGTCAAAAGATGCTAATCCTCTAACTCGGCATTGCTAGGACGAGTTCAGTCTTCTGCTCGGACTAAGTCTCAGTCATTAATATCAAATCTACTCTTCGCCTTAATCCTCGGTCTCAACGCGCGGCGCAAGAAGGAAGGACAATTCAAGAAAGCTGTTCTTTATATCCATTCTCAAAGGATGGTCTTCTGCAAATCTTAATATCGTTTTCTCTGTGAGTTTGGCTCCCTTTGCAAATTTCTGCAGGTATTCCAGGCTGTATTTTGACTTGCAGTTTTCTGCCGAAATCCTTGCCTCGTCTCCGGAAAATTCAGACATTGCGCTGTTCAGGCCGCGGGCTTCAATGATAAATTTCCCGTCTCTGACAATAAAAGCGCAGGCGTCGGAAACAACGATGCAGTCCTCAATCGAATCAACAAAATCACTGGAGTCAAGCTCAACAAAGGAGCTGAACTCCAAGACAGGCAGGTCTTTTTCCTCGCTTTCTATTTCAATCAATGCCAGGCTGAAATTCCTTCTTATTTTATCCTGGATTTGTATGTTAAGAAGGTTTTCTTTTTTTTCCATGACCAGTGAGCTTCCCGAGCCGCATCTTTTAAGAATCCTCTTCAGATTATCAAGGTTCACGCCAAGAACTTCATTGCCAGACTCAAAAGCAGAGAAAGAGCTTTTTGGCAGCACAAATCTTACCATAGAAACATTTGCAGGGTCCATTGCCGTAATGTTTAGGCCGGAATCATTGATCTTTATCCTGACCTCTGTTACCAATTCAGAGATTATCTCAACAACACGGGACAAAAGCAAAGGATTTTCAAGTTTTACAAGCATATTATCAACCTGTGGTTTTTAATCAATGGAGGTGCGGAACCATATGTTTTTTAAAAATTGGTTCTGCCTTTTAAGGATTGTTATTATGAAGTATAGGGTAATTATATAAATCTTTCATTGCATATAGAAATATTTGGCTAAGCATGATAGTCATTGGATGAGGATATAAAATTTTAATAAGTTCGGTAAATAGATAAGATTGGTTTACATTAACAAATTATAAAATGACACCAGAAAATTCTGAAGAAAAAACGCCAAAAGAACAAGACAGCAAAGAGGAAAGAGTAAGGAAAATCACGCAGCTTTATTACTCGAGGAAAGATGTTCAGAAAGCACTTTTTGAATTCTCAAAAAATAGAGAGATTGCTCCCAGCTATATGATGGAATCTTTTGGCAAGCGCCCAGACAGCTTCCAATATAAGGGAGACATTTTCGAACTCGTAAAAAAGGGCGCAACAAGTTTTCATTGCTCAGAGGAATTGTGGCACGACCCGCTTGCAATCTCGACAAGCATGACAGAAAAACAGCTGAACGATTCCCGTACAGGCTGGGATCTTCTTCTTGACATTGATTCAAAGTACCTTGACTACAGCAAGATAATGGCTGAATTGATAATAAAAGTCCTGCGCTTTCACGGGATAAAAAATATTGGGATAAAATTTTCAGGAAGCAAGGGATTTCACATAATTGTTCCATGG
>CAYVSB010000013.1:0-7714 GCA_964452855.1 Candidatus Woesearchaeota archaeon | reverse complement strand
AAAGCCTTTCCAAAGACAATCCACAATACGCAAACATCTGCAATGTTCCCGGAATGGCCCAGGATAATGACAAGGTACATAATGGAAATGACAAAAAAAGAGCTTATAGAAAAAATAACACAATTGACAAAGTCTGATTCAAGCAAATATGTAAAGGACTTCCAGGCATCTGATGCCGTTGTTCCCGATTTGATTCTTGTCTCGCCGAGGCACTTGTTCAGGATGCCCTACTCTCTGCATGAGAAAACATCTCTTGCTTCTGTGGTTTTGCTTCCCGAGCAGATAAAAGATTTCCAGCCAAAAGACGCAGACCCCTTGAAGGCAGAGCCAAAAAATTTCATGCCGGATGCAAAAGAAGGCGAGGCGGCAGAGCTTTTGCGTGAGGCTCTCGACTGGCATAAGGCACAAAATCCAGATGAAGCAGAAAAGTCGGGCAAGTCAGACAAAGAATTCAAGCCGATTGTTCTGAAAGAAATATCTGAAAGGAATTTCCCCTCAAGCATCCGGAAAATATTGCAGGGAATAAAAGGCGACGGAAGGAAACGTGCTCTCTTCATAATCCTGAATTTTTTCCGCTCTGTCGGAATGGACCGCAAGGACGTTGAGCAGATGATTTCAAGATGGAATTCAAAAAACCAGGTGCCTTTGAAAGACGGCTACATAAAAGCGCAATTGATCGCAAGCTACAGGAGAAAGGCAATCCCGCCGCCAAATTATGACAAGGACTATTACAGGGCTCTTGGGATTTTACCAACAGAAGAAGAAATCAGAGTCAAAAATCCCGTGAGTTACATGGTAAGAAAAACATTAAGAGAAACTTACAAAAACGACGAAAGTCTGGAAAGACAGCACCGCCGGAAAAAATCACAAGAGTAAAGATAATTTTAAAAATAACCAATGGCTTTAAATAAAATGAAAAAGATGGCTGATAAATATAATCCTAACACATATAACAACCAGTCATTGAGTTTGATATCATTGAGGATTTTGGCATTATTAACATTATTTGCCTTGCTTTTTCTCCCTCTAGCATCTGCAGCAGAAAATGATACAGAGCAGGCGCTGGTTTCAAAGGCCTCCTCCTGCCTCCAGAACAAAACTTCGGGAAATTGCGATGACCTTTCTACAGAGGAAAAGATATTTACTGTTTTGGCAATAAACCAGTGCCGGGCAGAGCTGAATTCTGATTCCTTAAATTCAGGGGAATGTTGGCCTTCTGACAATTGCAAGGTCAAAACAACCGCTCAAGCCATGCTTGCTCTGAAATCTGCTTCTTCTGCAACTCAGGACTGGCTCTATTCAAAGAATGCAGCGCCGACAGAGCTTGTCTGGTATCTTGAAATCGAGTCTGACGAGCCAACAAGCTGCACGATAAGTTATGGCGGTTCTTCTTATACAATCAATATCGATGAAAATAAAAAAGTGGACACTAATGCAGGCTCTTGCCTCTTTCCGGCACAAGACAATTACTGGCTCCAAATCTCCAGGTCATGTTATAACACAGAGTTTGCTGTTTCGTGCGACCAGAGTTTTTTGACGACAACTCTCTTCAGGAAGTCAATAAGCTCGACAATATATGTTTCCGAGGAGACATCATCTGCATCAGCAGAGGGCTCAACAAAAGAGACAGCCGACAATTATTGTTTTGCCGATTCAGGCCTGTGCACTTATGAAGGTACGCTTTGGGCTGCTCTCGCCCTTGATGCTGTCGGAAAGGATATCTCTGCCTATCTTCCTTACCTCATAACTCTTGCAGATGAAAATCAAAGATACTTGCCAGACAGCTTCCTTTATACGCTGACCGCAGGATCAGATCACAAGGTGGCCTTGCTTGGAAAACAAAAAAGCAACCAGTGGTGGATGGAATCCGGAGACAAATATTACGATACTGCTTTGGCTCTTTATTCCCTGCAGAAAGAATCTCCTGTTCCCCAACAAAAAACAAATGCAAAAACATGGCTCCTTGATTCTCAGGGCTCAAATGGCTGCTGGGAAAATAACATAAGAAATACAGGATTTATCCTTGCTTCTGTCTGGCCCAAGACTTTTGCCGGCGGTACAGGCGGATTGTCTGACTGCGAAGCATCCGGAAAATATTGCGCTTCTTCCGGAACAGTATGCACAGCCAGCACAGGCCAAGTCTTGGCAGAATATGATTGCCCCGGTACTGTCCAAAAATGCTGCTCTGTTCAGCCAACAGTAAAGACATGCTCCGAGCTTGGCGGAGAAATTTGTTCTTCTAATCAACGATGCGTGGGGGGAACAACAGTCAGCGCCTCTGACTTAAGATCAACAGAAAAATGTTGTGCCGGCAGTGGTGATTGCAGCTCGGCAACTGCAGAAGAAACAGAATGTGAAACCAACAATGGAGTCTGCAGGACAGGCAGCTGCAGCAGCAGCGAGGAGGAAGCATCTTACTCTTGTGATACATTAAGCCAAACTTGCTGTGTGCAAGAATCCGGCAGACCATTTGAGACACCAGGCGACGGAGGGGGCGGAAGCACATTATGGGTCTGGATACTTCTTATCCTAATTGTTTTGGTAGCCATAGGAATAATCTTCAGGAACAAATTAAGGATGCTCTGGTTCAGGATGAAATCAGGAGGAGGCAAGCTAGGACCAAGCACAAGCCACATGCCTCCCCCACACTTCCCACCATATATACAAAGGCCTATTCAAAGAATAGAAAGGCGGATTCTGGTTCCGCAGCACACCCCCGCACAAAGACCAACGCCAATAACAAGAATGAAATCCGGAGCGCAAAAAGAGCTTGACGATGTTTTAAGAAAGCTGAAGGAGATGGGGAAATAACTCGTTTTCTTTATCATATTAAAATTTATTAACCTGTTTTTTCTTAATGATATATGAATAACTTACCGTATAACTTATGGCGGGGTTTTATATCATTAACAATTCTTTTAGTCTTATTTTTTCCTTTCGTCTCGCCTGTTGAAGTTACAATGAATTCTCAATATGCACAAGGGGAAACACTGCTTGCAAGGTTCTCCGGAAATTTCGTAGACCAGATAACAGAGAATAATGTCTTTTTTTGCCGAGGAACAAATTGTAATATTCCCATGACCTCAGATGTAGTTAGGATTGCGGACGATTTCTATGTCTATGCTCTTCTTACAGAGAAAAACCCGGGAAATTATTCAATAAGAATTGAAGGAGTCAGATATTATAAGACAACACAAAGAGTCGATGATGATATTGTTTCTAATTTTACCATATCAAATGAAACAGCGGCCTTTTCTGTAAATCCCGGTGCTTTAACTACTCCTAACGATTTCACCATCGAGCTTCAAAATTTGCAAGATGCAAGAATAACAGTTAGTATAGACAAGGATTCTCAATTATTAAGTTCACCATCTTCTGTTGAATTAAATACAAGACAAAAAAAAGTGGTTTCTTTTGCATTAAGCGACGCTGCTCCCCGCGGTTTGACAACCATAGGCTTCACTTCCGGCAATACAAGTTACTCGATGCCTGTTTATGTTGATACTGCCAACACAGAACAGGAAACAAATGAAACCGGCGAAACAGGGGCAACAGAAGACTTTGATATGGAATTCCGGCCCCGAACCGCAGAAGTTTCCATGGCGACAAACTCAGACGCAAAGAGAATTCTTTACTTAAAAAACACAGGCACAGAAACCCTGGAAGACATTTCTTTTAATATTTCTTCCCTGCTTGGACCCTATGTGGCTGTTTCCTCTGAAGACATAACCTCATTAAGCCCCGGAGAAATTGAGCAAGTCGAGCTCGAGATTTCCTCTGGTTCAGATGAAGCAATCATAGAAGGAAGAATAACAGCCTATACAGAGAATGTTTCTGCTCAATTTATCCTGACATTAAATCTTACAGAAGATTTCACTCCCGTTGAATCAGAGGCAGGAGAAGACCCGAGCATAGTGTCTCTCTGCGAAGATCTTGGAGGTATTATTTGTGCGGATGATTTAGAATGCAGCGGTGAAATCAAAAGGACAAAAAATGGAGATTGTTGTGTTGCCCCTCTTGTCTGCCAAGAGCCAAAAAGAAGCTCAAGCAAAACAATTATCGGATGGGGTCTTTTGATTCTTGTATTTATCATAATAATCTGGTTCTTCAAAAGAAGATACAGGCGGGTTATTCCAAGAAGGCCTTTCTGATTTGTTAATGTAAGCAAAATCCTATGATTAAGTTTTTTACTATTAAAAATTATTTTTTCTTTTCTTTTTTCTTCCCTATTTTCTTTGGTTTTTCCTCAACCATATTTCCCGTGATTTTCCCGCCCTGCAATTCCCGTATCTTTTGCAGGAGCATTGCTTTCTCTGCCTGAATCACGCGAGCGACCTCATCATAAGAATGCAGCCTTCTCGTCAATTCGCTCAGGATTTCGCTCCATTCGGCATTTGACAATTTTATCTCTTCAGGTGAAATGACCTCAACATGTGCAGGCATATACTTGAACATCAAGACAGCGAGGTACATCATGTCTTCTGTTTCTACCTCGATCTCTGCAAATGTTGTAAAAAACTCCTTGCTGTCTTTCATAAGAACAGGCTCTCTTATTTTATTCTCAATGACCTTTACGCCCTTTTCTTTTTTCATCTCTGCAATCAACTGCTCAAGATTATCCACAAGATACTGCGCAGGCCTGCCTATGATGTCAAGAATTAGCATTGCTCTTATATTTTCATGCGAGCTCATTTCTTTAACTCGGATACGCTTAGACGAGTTCTCCTTTTCTCCTTTTTATGATTAAATTTCTGACTAAAAACAAGAAGCCAAGCAAAACCGCGAATGTAATCAGGCCGTAAACAGCAAGGTCACTCTTATTTTCACTGTCTGACACTTGAGAATCCACGTCGCTTTTTATAGCTTTTGGATTTAGGTTTATTGTTTGAAGTTGAGTTTCTTTTATTGAAGAAGAACTAAAATTTGAACCTGATGTAGAATTAATATCTATCTCGATATCTACCTCGGTCTCTATATTAACACCATTCTCCTCTGTTTCTTCATCTGCAACGCAGGCCAGCCCCTGGGATTTTATAGCCGCGAGTTTTGATTCTTTTATCCCGCTAACCTTTGTTAAATCATCAAGCGAACTAAATGGCCTATTATCAATAACTCTTTGTGCTATAATCCCCTCACCTCCCAATCCTGTTATCTTCATTAAATCCTCTTTTGGTGCAGAATTAATATCAATCTGCCCCTCTTCACAGGAAGCCAAAATAAATGATATTGAAAGAAAGAGAAGTATTAATATAAATAAGGTACGCATTTCCATCATCATTAACAAACTTATCTGTCAATTTTAAGGTTTATTGCACTTTATTATATCTCTTTGTAAAATCAATATACTCAACTTCACCCCGTTTTTTTCCAAGTCTTGCTATTAAAATTCTGGAGAAGATTTTATTTTCAAGCAGCCAGTGGCACATACCCTTTTCCTTTTGATCAAGATAACCATTTCTCTTTACTTCAACGCCTATAACATCATAATGTTCTTTACCATGTCTTTTAAAACAAATCAAATCAGGAAAACCGGTGCCAATTGTCAATGCCTTAAAAAAAGGATTATATTTTCTTTTTGCAGGAACAATCTTGTTCTTGTCGTAGTCAACAGTATTCATCCACTTAGAAACAGTCCAGCCCATATTTTCCAGTTCTGTCCTTACTTTAGCTTCAAATCTTATTCCTACTGCACGGCTTTTCTTCCCCCTTATAGAATTAGCTTTTTTCATATAGATTAAAGGACAATAATAGTTATAAATATTGACTACTAAGACTTTCTATGTTAGCTGATGGAGCTGGATTTGGCGGTCAATATGAGACTTATAGAGAAAACCTAACCGATGACACGCTTCTAAGGGTTGCTCATAGAATATCTACTTCTAAGAGATTTGAATGGGGTGGATTCTGTCATATTGTCTTACAAGATACAGAAACTATTATTGGCTATGTTGGGAATAATTCTGTTGAATTATGTTGCCCCGAAGGAAAAGATCCTGCATTATATAGAATCCCTCATAAACATCTAAAAAGAATATTTAGGGCAGCAACAAATCGGGTTTTCCACAAATTAGAAGGGTTATTAGAAGATTCAGACTCTCTAACTACACCAGTCCAACCTGTTCTTTTATCTTCTTAATTCCTTCGATTGCAATCTTGAAAAATTCTTCCAGCGTTAATCCTAGTTGTTCAATTTCCATAATAACATCTCTTGAGACTTTTGCTGCAAAGGTCTTGTCTTTGAATTTTTTTAGCAATCCACGTGCTTCCATGTCTGAAATTTTCTTGCTGCGCATCAAAGCATATGCGTGTATCAAACCGGTGATTGTTTCAGATGCAGCAAGAGCATGCTCGACTCTTTCTGTGCGCTTTTTTTCTGCTAAATGCGGCAGCTCATGGAATCCGTAGCCATGGCTCAGAATATTTTCAATAAATTCATGGCTGAAACCAGCTTCTTCAAGAATCTCGGGCATCTTTGTTAAATGTGTTTCCACATCCTCTTTTGTTATACCCCAGTCAACATCATGCAAAAGTCCGAGCATAGCCCATTCCTCAACTTTCTCCGGCTTTAATTTCAAATGCTCTGCAAGTTCCCGCATTACAGCCTCGCTCTCGAGATAATGAATCAGGTCCTGCTCGTGGCTGTTGTATTTCTTTATCAGTTCCCATGCCTGCTCTCTGGAGATTGGCGGCGTCATTTTAATTTACTATAAACCCAACTTATTAATGTGCCTATAGCAAACCAAGACACAAATATTATTATGTATCCAAGGGCATTTGGATCAATATAAGAATAATATTTAATATCTGAAAAATAAAGAATTGAATTGCTAAAAATTATATCTAAAATATAAAGAGGAAACCTAAAAAGAGGTGATATGTAAAGGATAATAGACCCCAATCTTGAAAAGCTATGCATTAAAAAATAAATAAAACTTGAAAGAATTTCATAAATTACCGATGTCATTAAAAAGATTAATCCTAATCTTAACCAAAGAGGCCGTTTCCTCCAATTAATTTTACTCATTTTAATCTCCTTCCGGCTTCATGAATGGAAAGAAAATAACATCACGAATTGATGGCTGGTTTGCAAGAAGAATCGCTAGGCGGTCTATTCCGACGCCAAGGCCAGAAGTGGGCGGCATTCCGATTTTTAATGCATTGATGAAATCTTTATCCATTGGCTGTGCCCCTAGGTCACCGCGCTTGAATTTTTCTGCAGCAAATTTCCAGTAATTCTCCATTGCAACAGGATCATTTTGCTCGCAATATGACAAGCCAAGCTCTATCCCATTGACAATCAATTCAAAAGAAGAAACAAACATCTCATCATCATCTGTTGCTTTTGCCAGTCCTGCAGCTTCCAGAGGATAATCATAAACAAGCGTTGGCTGGATTATTTCTGGCTGGACTTTTTCCTCGAAAACAGCAATCATAACTTCTCCTATTGTATCACATTTATCCGTATTAACACCTATTTTTTCGGCAGCCTTTTTTGCATCTTTAAAATTATCTATCTTGACAAAATTAAGTCCTGTCTTGGATTTTATTGCATCAATAAACCTTGTTCTGTGCCATGGTGTCTTGAAGTTAAGTTCCTTACCTTGTAGGTTTATCTTTGTCTTCCCATGGACTTTTTTGCATACATATTCCACCATTTCCTCTGCAAATTTCATGTTGTCTTTGTAATCTGCATATGCCCACATTGTCTCAACCT
>CAYVSB010000012.1:0-11038 GCA_964452855.1 Candidatus Woesearchaeota archaeon | reverse complement strand
CTGTGCTTTCCTTAAGGCCAGAGTCGTATCCAAGCCCTAATGGAATTTCATTGCTTGGCATAAGATAATAATTTACAACATAAAGCCCTATGAACTGAGCCATCAAAAACATTCCCAGAATTAACAGAGTTATTTTCCCCTTGTGCTTCATATCATGCTAAATGAAAAAGTCCTTTTAAGTTTATCCAATTCAATATAAAAATGACTAATAAGAAAATCCACGCTTAACTTTAAATTACATTGCTGTCAATATTACTCAGTTTTTGCATTAACAAAAATTATCTTCCTTATCTCAACCTCAAGGTCTCAAGAATTCTCGGCACATTTGTTTCAACGCGATTCAGCTTGTAAAGCGCTGATGCAAGGTCAAGGGATTTTGAAACTTCGCCGTGGTTTACTATTATTCTTTTTGGCTTTGGTCTTATATTGTTGAAGAACGAGATAAGTTCGCTTCTTCCTGCGTGCGTGGAAAGTCCGTGAAGCAGCTCCACCCTCATGTTTATCTTGAGATGCTCATCCCCGTAGTCTCCAAGTGGAACTATCTTTTCCCCTTCCTGAATTCTCCTTCCTATAGAGCCAGGACCCTGATAACAGCTAAGTATGAGAAGATTGTTTGGGTTTTCCGCAAAGTGCTTTAGATATTCGACAGATGCCCCGCCTTGCAACATTCCGGATGTTGCAATTACAATGCAAGGGCCTCCTTCTATTACCTGCTTTCTTTCCTGAGGCGATGCGACACGCTTGAAAATATCTGAAAGGAAGGGATTGTTGTCCTGGAAAATCTGGGACTTGACCCTGCTGCTCAAAAAGTCAGGATATGCGGTATGGATTGCATTCATGTCCCATATCATTCCGTCAATGTACATAGGAACTTTTGGAAGCTGCCCGTTTCTCACAGCTTCTTCCACCCTCAATACTGTTTCCTGTGCGTGACCCAATCCAAGCTCAGGAATAAGGACTTTTCCGTTTTTAGCAATTGTTTCCTTTACAAGTTGGAGGAACTTTGCCTCTGTCTCGCTTCTTGGAGGAAGAATATCATTCTTTGAACCATATGTTGACTCTGTGATTACTGTTTCAACTCTTGGGAAGCTTGATACTGCAGGGTCAAGAAGCTTTGTCTTTGAATACTTATAGTCAGCTGCATAAAGAAGATTGTGAGCGCCGTTTCCTATATTAAGATGAACCATTGCGCTTCCAAGAACATGCCCTGAGTTGTAGAAAGTAAGCCTCATATCCGGGGTCACATCTGTAACTGCATTGAAATTAAGGCATATGCTGTGCTTCACCATTTCCTTTATGTCTGCAGAGCTGTAAAGAGGAGCGCTTGCCTGTTTGTATGCAACTCCAATAAAGTCCAGGGCAAGCAATGCAGCTAAGTCTCTTGATGGAGAAGTCATGTAAGTAGGCCCTCTGTATCCCATTTTGTAAAGATAAGGAAGAAGTCCAACATGGTCAAGGTGAGCGTGGCTCAAGATGACAGCGTCAAGCTTGCTTATGTCAAATTCAGGAATGTTAAAGTATGGGAATCTTTCAGGACCTGTTGTGGAAACATCTATCCCGCAGTCAAGAAGAACCTGGGAGTTTTGCGTTTGCAGCAGCAAGCAGCTTCTCCCAACCTGTCTTGCGCCTCCGAGGAAGGTAAGCCTTATCCAGCCGTTCATTTTTTCAGGATTCCATTCCCTATAAATTTTTTCCCCGACCTCATTCAAGAATTTTCTCCTGTAATTGTTGTTTGCATACAATACTTCCCTTATGTTGTCTGTTATCTTGCTTTTTATGGCAGGAGCTCTTTGAACCTGGGGAGTCCAAAGTATTTTCTGCCTTATTTCTTCAAGTATTGAGCCCTGCTTTCCTATGACAAGTCCTGGCTTTTTTGCCTCTATTATGACAATGCTTCTATGAACATCAAAGATAACATCTGTGATTTCAGCCTCTGCGGGAATAATTCTTTTTATCTCTGCTTCTGCTGTTTCCTTTGATGGAAGGGATTTTGTGTCCATCCTAAGCTCTATTCTTTTTTTTATCTGGTCAACTATTGACTTTATCTTCCTCTCTCCTTCCCTGAAGAAAGTTTCGTCCTTTGTGTACACAACTATGTTTGCGCCTTCAAAATTTGCCTCGGTTATCTTTCCACCAAGCTGGTCTGTTATGTTTTTTAAAATGTCCATTTTATTGTTATTTATTAATGTAAATTTACTTTTTATCAGTTATTTGTTGATAGCATAAATGTTAAATCATCAACCCCACAAATATCCTACTGCTTCTCTGTGTCCCTATACTCTGGAAGTATGTCCTGCTCAACAACTTTCTTTATCCCGTCTTTTGTGATTGTGAAAACATCTATTCCATATCCACTTCCCATGTCTCTTTGTGTGGAAGACTTCAAGGCCTCTTTTGCAAGCTCAATGCCTTCCTTAACGCTAAGACCTTTCTTGTATTGCCTTTCTAAAAATCCCATAACATACTGCATTCCTGAGCCAAAATTCGCATCATACTCTTTTACTTCATGTATGCTTCCTGCAGGGTCAATAGTATATAACTCAACTGTTCCATCTTCATTAAATCCTGAAATCAAAGCTCCCATCTCATCAGGTATCATTGAAGGCTGCCTTATATTAGCATAGATTACAGAAGCTAACAAATTTGCTGCCTGTTTTATTGTTGGTCTGGATTTGGACCTCAATTCTTTTAATCTTAGTTCTGCAGGAAGAACTTTTTTTATCCTATCTGCAGCAGCAGATAATCCGCATGCGGAAAAAACAAGATAATCAGTTAACTGAATTGTTTTCTTAGTATCTTTGTGCATTACAATATGCCCTGCGCTTGTCTGTCGGTCAGAGGCCATTACAACTCCGTCTTTGCAGACAATTCCTAAAATAGTTGTTCCAGTCTTCAAGACATCCATTTTCATTTTTTCATCCATTTTGTTTTTTGGTTTTGAAAATTTTATTTCGCTTATTTCAGGCATAATAACACGCTAATTTAACTCTTTAGAATCAACCCGATGAATTTAAGGGGAAACGGGATTTTATAAAGTTTTCGGAAAACTTTATTTTGCAAAAATGGGCAAAAAACATCACACCACTTCCTTCACTGAAACGCCTTTCTCTTTCCTGAAGCGAATCACGTTTTCCACAAAGCCCTCAATCTTTTGCTCGTGGCTTACGATGATGAGCTGCTTCACATTCAGCTGCTGCAGGACATCACGCATCTTGTCAAGCTGCTGTTCGCTGAATCCGTCTGTGGGTTCATCAAGTATCACTATGTCTCTTGTCCTTATTTTGCTAAGCATGAGGTTTATGACCTGGTTCAATGAAAGCCTGTATGCAAGGGCAATTGCTGTTCTTTCTCCCCCTGAAAGGTACTGATAGTCTATTTCATAGTCAGACTGCTCAACAATCGGCGTGAAATCATCGCTTAGTCTTACATTGAAGCTGTCTGATACAAGCATATAAAACCACTCTGCAAAAAGGTTTGAGAATTCAGCCTTTAGCTTTACCATCACATTTTTCTCTATGAAAGCCACTATGGGAATGAATTTCTTTGAAAGCCATCCTTCAAGTTCACTTATGTAATCAAGTTTTTTCTTGACCTCTTCTGTTTTTTCAAGCCTTGTCTTCATCTCTGCTATCTGTCTGGAAAACACCTCTATTTCCTTTCTTAATTCAGCAACCTTTATGTCTGCAGACCTCTCTTCTCTCAAAGCATCGTCAAGCTCTCTTTGCTTTGCCTCAAAAAGGCTGTCGTACTTTTTCAATTCAAATATGCTGCTGTTAAGGGATTCCATGTGCTGGCTTAGAAGCTCAACATCTTTTCCAAACAATACTTTTGTTTTTTCCAGCTCCGCAACCCTGTCACTTTTCTCCTTGATTCCCTGGAGTTTTATTCTTGCAATTCCTATTTCCTGGTGCTTTTTCTCTCCGAAAGAAATTGAAGCGTCAAGAGCAAGCATCTTTTCAGACAGGATTTTCTTTTCCTCTGAAAATTTCTTCATATTCCTGTCGTTTTCAGATATCTCAGAGTGAAGTTTGACAAGCACATTTGCCCTGTAGTTGGGATCCACATTCTGAAGACATGTGGGGCAAATTTCCAAAGCAGATATATTTTTTTCAAGCCCGAAATTTTCAGAGTTCTTCATGCTTAGAGTTGTTATCTGGGAATTAACATCAAGCCTTTTTTCATCCAGCTTTTTCTTTTCATTTTTTGCATCAAGAATTTCTTTCTGAATTTTTGAAACTTCTTCCTCGTCAATTTTTAACTTTGAAAGTTCAGATATCTCTGCCTTTAATCTTGAGATTATTTTTTCATTTTCTGAAATCATCTCATTCTTGTTTGAGATTATTATCTTTGTTTTTTCAAGCTCCTGCTGAAGCTTTGATTTCTCATCCTTTTTCCTGGAAAGTTCTTCTTTTTCCTCCTGGATTCTTTTTCTCTGCTCTGTTTTCAGGAAAAGCTGGCTTTCAACAGATGAGAGATTATTATGCCTAGCCTCAAGCTCATCCTCTTTTGAAACAAGCAAAAGCCTGTCATTTTCAAGATTAAGGGTAATTCCTTCTTTCATTCTCTTGTCTTCCCTTATTTTTGAAGCCAAAATTCCAACGTTTTCTATTATCTTCTTGTACTTGTCTATTCCAAAAACATGCCTCAGAGCATTTATCCTTGTTTCAGGGTCTTCAAGAATTATCTGTTTCATTTCTTCCTGGGGTGTATAAACAGTGAACTTGTAAAGCATGTTCTGCTTTTTCGCGAATTCCTTAGGGTAGTTGAGGATTTCAAGCACCCTGTCCTTTAGTTCGGTAACAGCTATTTCCTCTTTTGTCCCGTCAATTGTTATGGCGCAGTAATCCTGGGTTATTGTTTTTCCTTTCTTGAGAGTCCTTTCAAGTATTATCTCCTTGCCGTCCATTTCAAGCACAAGAACAACTCCTCCTTCCAATGCGCCGTTTCTCAGGAGAGCACTTCCCCTTTGCCCTGGCTGAAGCCCGAAAAGCGCGAATTCTATTGCAAGAAGAACAGATGTTTTTCCAGAGCCTATGTCTCCTGACAAAAGCGTTGAGCCATCGCGAAATTCTATTTCCTCGCTTTCATAGCTTCTTATGTTTTTCAGCAGTATTTTTTTTATTTTCATTTTTAATTTCAAAAGTTTAATATTTTTTTTGATTCTCCTATAATTCTTCCCGCATAGGTCTCTGAGGTTTCGCCTTCATGCTTTTCCATTGTCAGCGCATTTATGAGCTGCGGTATAAACGGATTGAAATCAGAAGGATTTTCCAAAGAGTAAACCTTTATCGCCTCTTCTTCTATGTTTTCAGGATCCTTTATCTCTGCAGTAATTTCCACATCCGGCTGCTTCAGCTCATGCGTGTTTTTCAGCATGAAGTAAGCATTTTTTGATTTTACAAAATCCTCTATCTGCTGGAACTTTATGTCAGATACTTCTCCCTTTTCAATAACTCCGCGCAGTCTCAAAAGAACAACAGCATCGTCCAAATTCTTTTTCTCCAGCTCTGAGATTATCTGTCCTGTCGCGGAAAGCGCGTTTTTCACTTCAATATTCAGCGAAACAACCCTCTTAATGGGGATTTCAATTTTTTCAGGGTTTCTGGGATTGTTTGAATCAACAATATAAAATCTTCCATGCTCAAGGTCCTCAAGCTCCTGGAAATTGTTGGGAAAAGTCGGACCGGCATACACAAAATTCTCATATTGGAATTCTATGTGCAAATGGCCGCAGGCATAATAGTCTGCCTTGGGAATTAAGTCTGTTTCAAGCGCATCAACAGGAAGGCTTCCCTTTGCCTTGTCTATCGTGGTGTGGAGCATGAAAATTTTGAACAACCCTGGCGCATCATTAAACCTGGCTTTTCTCAGTTCCTGTATTTCAAGCCCTGCCTTTTTTCCAGGATACCCATAAATGGCAAATCCTTTGTAAATTGTCGGATTAAGTATGAATTCCCCGTTTCTTTCCTCATAATCTGTCACATTCTTGCAGAAGCCGGCTTTTTCAAGGACATCAAGGAAAGTTTTTCCAGAGACAGAATAATCATGAGAGCCTGCAATGATGAAGCACGGGATTTTTGAATCGTGAAGTTTCCTGAAAACAGCAAAAGATTCCTTCAGTATCTCAATCGGAGGATATGCCGAATCAAAAAGGTCCCCTGATATAAGAACGAACTCCACTTTTTTTGAAATGCAAAGTTCTATTGCTTTTTTGAATGACTGGAAATTCAGGTCCTGCATAGGCTGTTGCTTCCATCCTCCCAAATGCGTGTCAGAAACATGCGCAAATTTCACCATTTTTGTTTTTTAATATAACCAGAGTCCTCCAAACACCTATAAAACTCCTCATATATAAAATTGACTGTGATAGAGGAGGCATAACAGAAGATAATCAAAAATTATGCTGCCAGCTTTTCTTCAAGTTTTTTTAATTTTCTGGTCAAATATTCTTTTTCTTTCTGCAAAGCCGCTTCATTTTCTTTCCATTTCTTGAACCTGCCAGTCATATGTTCCTTTTCCAGAGGAGACAAACCCATTTCAACTTTTTCCGTCCAAAATCCTGCGGGCCATGAAGGTCCGTCACAACCATCACTATGCCACATCAAAGTCAGCTTTTTTTCCAATGACCTTGTGTGATAAAATTCAATTTCATTACTTTTGTTTAATGTAACAAAAATATGCCCTTCAAGATGATCAGTTATAAGGAACCAATCTGTTTCAACTGGTTTTTTTCCAATATATCTTCCCTTAAAAGAATCTTCTCCGCCTGTATAAATAAGATATTCCTTTCCCATAACAGGTTTTATCCTTACTTTAGCCATGATAAAGCAACATTTTCCATTACTTATAAGCATTATTATTCTCAATTGAAAGCTCAAAAACCCAAAGCTTTTCAAAGAAAAACTTTTTCTCTGAAATTTTTCTTTTTTTGTATCCTGCGAAATCCAGACCTTTTGCAAGCGAACTTGCCAACAAAAATATTTTTCCATTTTTTGACAGATGACTTTTTGCCTGGGACAAAAACCTGTTTGTTATTTCAGAGCCTTTTTTTCCTCCAGTAGTTTCAAGCCTGGAATCCTTAGGCTCCCTTTCGTCTTCTGGAAGATAAGGAGGATTGAAGATAATCACATCAAACTTATCACTTATACTGGAGAATAAATCTGATGTTATAGAATTAAAACCAAGCTTTTTGCAATATGCAACAGCTTTTTCATTAATGTCTGCTCCAAGAATATTTTCCTTTTTTATTCCTAATTTAAATACGATTTCCAAAAGAAATCCGCTTCCGCACCCAATTTCAAGAAATTTTGCTTCATTTTTTTTTGAAATAATGGCCTGAATTCTTTTTTTTAGCACTTCAGCCATCAGGAAGGAATCATCATCAGGCGCGTAAATTTCTGGCATTTGAAAAACCTAAAGATTGTTTATAATGCTCATCAGCTCTTCCTTGAAAAGGAATACCATCAACAAAATTCCTATGAGAACAGCAAGAATTATCATCATTACTATTGTTACCGCTTTTCCAGCTTTTTCCCCGTCTTCGCCATAGCCTGAAACTCTTTGTGCGAACTGCCGAGGCTGCCTTACATAAACAACCTGGGGGGGAGAGTAATAATCAGAAATTATCTGGGGAGACTGACCTTGAGAAGGCTGTGGGATTGGCGTTGCTGGTTTAACAGGCCTTTGAACCTGGGTTGGCTGGAACACATAGTTTTCTACTGACTTTGAAGCCTCGTTTACCTCTGCTTCGGGATATCCTGCGTTTATCAAGCTTTGAACTGTCTGCGGGAGGTTTTTTCCTTTTTGAAGAGCTGTTTTCAGAATTCCCAGTATGTCTTCGCGAACCATGACAGATTAAGAAGAAAGCAGTTTAAAAATTATTTTGTGCTGTTAAAACAGAAATAATTTCGCTTAGAATTTCAGGACTTTTCCGTCAGAAGACAAATGAACTGTTTCTCCGAACTTGTACCCGAGCTCTTTCGCAAGCTCAACCAAAGGAGTCTCCTGCTGCATGGTTCCATGGGCAGGAATTATATTCTTTGGTTTTAACATTTCTATCATGTCCCTCAAATCTTCCCTGCCTGCATGCCCTGAAACGTGAACATCTGTCTGAATTCTCACTCCTTTTTTCCTGAACTTCCTGTCCATTTTTTCCCTTGCCATAAGGTTTACAGAAGCTGGAATGACACTTGAGGCAAATATGACGTTGTCATCCTCTTTGAATTTGAAAGGGGTTTCATCGTTTGCAAGCCTGTCAAGGATTGAACCAGGCTCTGCCTGATGGCCTGTGCAAACCACAAGATATTTTCCTCTTTCATTGTTAAGTTTTTTGAGAAATGCATCAACCTGGTTCCGATATTTGATGAGAGTAATATCTTTTTTGAAAGGGCATTCATTGATTTTTATCGCGCATGAAAGATATTTGTTAAGGCTTCTTCCCAGGAAAACAATCTGCCGGTTTGTTCTTCTGCCGAAATCAACAATGCTTTTCAGCCTTGCAATATGAGAGGAGAAGGTTGACACAAATATCGCCGTGTTTGTCTTGCTTACCCTTGAGAATGCATCCTCAACCATATTCCTTGCTATTCTTTCGCTCGGAGTCCTTCTTTCAACTGATGAATATAAAGCTTCCATTGCAAGAACCTTTACCCCTGCGTTCCCTATCTCTTTCAGCCTCTTGTAGTTTGTTGGAGGTTCCATCACAGGAAAATTGTCAAACTTGAAGTCAAGAGCATAAAAGAATGTTCCATGACTTGAATGAAGAGCGCATAAAACACATTGGAGCGTTGAATGAGTAACATGAATAAATTCAAGAGTGTATTCCTCGCTCTGACCTTTTATTTTCATGGAAGTGTTTGATTTAAGTATTGTCTGCTTGTTTTTTGATACCAGCCTGTTGTCCTCAAGAAGCTCATTAAAGAAAGCCATTGTGAAAGGCGTTGCAATTATCTGAGCCTCAGGATACCTATGAGTGATGTAAGGAACTCCGCCAATATGGTCAAAGTGCGCGTGACCTATGATTATTGCCTTTACCTTATCTCTCCAGCCAAGTTTGTCAAGAACCAAATCATCAGGAAGTGCACCTATTTTCCTGAGCTTTGCCTCGTTGTATATGCCGCTGTTCGTGCCTTTAGGCTCGGTCTCTTGAATTTCTATCACTGGAGGCAGGTAGATTCCGGCGTCAAATATGAAAACATCCTCTCCCAGCTTTACAGCAGTCATATTCTTCCCGCATTCCTCATATCCCCCGACAGTGCATACTTCCATTTTATGTTTTTAAAATATCATCTATTTCCTCTTTTTCTTGTTCAAATAAAAAGAAATTGCAGTTTAAAAAGTCTTTTGATACAAGGGTAAGCAAAATATTCCTCAGGCGTTATTCTTGAGGACATTTGATGAAACCACATGATAAGAATTTCCTTCAATTATTAGTCTGCAGCTCTTAAGATTTGAAGCCATATAAGAAAATTCATTTGAAAAGAGATTGTCCCCTGAAAATTTTGCACTTATTTCCCTGAGACCTTCTTTTATGGATAAATTCATAATAAGGCCTTCTTGAGGCACAATTTGAACAGAACCTAAGGGGGATAATTTCTGAACAACCAGCTTCCCATGATAATCCAAATTTACTGCTTCAAAAAAATTTTGCATGATGGAAGGGATTTTATCTTTTTCTTCTTCAATCCATCTCTTAACATCATACTCTAAATCCATTATCTCAAAGGAATAAAAAGCCTATATAAACATTTAGATAAAACAAGACATCTTCAAATAAATCTTGCTATTTCATCCCAACAATTCTTATAAAGAACATTTTTCTCAGGCAGAGATGGCAGAAGAGAAGGCAGCAAAGGAAGAAGTTGTTCTAGAACGCATAGGAAAAGATGAAAAGTTTTATGAGATAAAAAGAATGGAAAACATCCATAATTACGAGTCTTTAATTGTTCTGGGCACTTTAGACAACATTGGAAAGTATATTGAAAAATGGGCAAAGGAATACTATCCTGGAAAAAAATTTTGCTGGAACGAAAAAGATTCCCAGAATTATGTTGAGGAAAGAGGGAAAAATAACAACTTTTCCTCTGTAGTAGTATTTCGTTATAATCCCTTGGTTAACAGAAAGTTTGACGGAATCATCAGGAAGAAATCCCTTGAAAAAACAATTGAACAGCATTGATTATAATTCTTAATTCTCAAAATATAAAAAGTCCTTTTTGCTTCTATTGAAATGAAATCCTTAAAGCCTTCAATGCGGGAAAAGAAGAGATATATGCTGGTTTCCGGAAGCAAAGGAAAAAATCTAAAGGAAAGCGTTGAGAAGGCAATACTTGATTTCATAGGAGTTTTGGGAATGGCAAAATCCCAGTTGGAATGGGTAAAGCAGGACAGGGAAAAAAATACAATTGTGATTGCAGTGAACAGGAAGTCTGTTGACTATGTCCGAGCGTCTCTTGCAGTGGTGCCTGATAAAATAACCGTTGAAAGGGTTTCCGGAACGCTGAAAGGGCTTGGAAAAGCTTGAAAAGACCATTAAGTTTTCTAAACCAAAAAACTTAAAAAGAGACGGATTTTCTAAATAAAGAGTAGAAAGAGAAAAAGAATAGATTATTATAACATTCTCTTGTATTAAGCAAAGATGGAAATTGACAATTTTCAGCCAATTAAAATAGGAAAAAGCAAAAGGAAATAAACATGGACATATCAGCAGACATGCAGCACCAGGCAATGGGCTATGATAGGACAGCAACAATGTTCTCCCCAGAGGGAACAATTCTTCAGGTGGAGTACGCCCAAAAGACAGTAAGGCTGGGAAGCTCAAGCATAGGAATGGTTTGCACAGACGGAATATTCATACTCGCTGACAAAAGAACAGAGGACAAGCTTCTGGTTGCAAAGAGCACAAACAAAATTTATGAAATAGACAGCCACATAATCGCAAGCGCCGCTGGAATAGTGTCTGACGCAAGAATTCTCATTGAAAGGGCACAAGTAATTGCCCAGCAGCATCGAGTAACATATGATTCTCCAATAGAGCCTG
>CAYVSB010000011.1:0-11208 GCA_964452855.1 Candidatus Woesearchaeota archaeon | reverse complement strand
AAAAGCAAATGACGCTGAATATTGGACTTACATAAAAGATGTGAGTGAAAGCTGTGGAATTGATTCTTCAACAGGAAACGCAAACTCAAGAACCTGCGGAAACTGCGACTATTATCTTGGAAGCACATGCAGGGATGCCACAAAGGCAGGGGGAAGCTCACCGCAGATTGGAACAAACATATGCGCAAGCCTTAGCTGCACATACGGAGGAAAACCATACAAGCATGGTGAAAGCTGGTGCTCAACCGGATTGGGAGCAGGCTCAACAGCAATAAATGCTGACAACAAAAGAGCAAATGTTCCAAACCCTTCCACCACAAATGTTCCAGGAACACAGCATTACAGATTGACATGCTATGATGGACAAGTAACCTCAGAGTTGTGCAGCGATTTCAGGAATGAAATCTGCATGCAAAGCTCAATACAAAGCAAAGGAACAACATTCAAGAACGCAGTGTGTTCTACAAACAAATGGCAGGACTGCACTTCACAGCCGACAAAGGCAACATGCGAAGACCTTGAGCAAAGGGACTGCAAGTGGATAGCAACAAGATGGCAACCAATGCAAGATGACCAGGCACCATTGATAAAGAAAGATGCAGATACAGGAAAATACGGGGCATGTGTCCCACTTTACTCTCCAGGATATGACTTCTCGGGAATGTTAAGCAACACAAGCAGCCAGCAGGAATCATCAGTGCTTTGCAGCTCAGGAAATGTCCTTTGCAAGATTGTCTATGAAGACAAGCTGGTTGGAAGGGACAATATTAAGAATGTTGAATGCGCTCAGGGACATTCTGAAAACATTGAGTGGATAAACGACCTTACAAACATGTGCGTTTCATTGGGAGACTGCGGGGCAACAATAAATTACATGGGAAAAACAGGCTCCTCAAAAATAGACATTACATACAGTGAAAAGAAATAACAGAAGAAAATTAATGGCATTAAGCCAGGCAGTGATTCTTATAGTTGGAATTATCGCAATTTCATATGCAATCGCGAGCGAGACAAAAATTGTGAGTGCTGACGGACCAGGAGACACACCAGTTATTCCTGATGCAGGAGCTGTAAATCCAGATTCAGATGTGAGACCTGTAACATCTCTTACCGAAAGGGGGCTCATAGTGACCTCAACCCCTAAAATTATTGAGGTTTCCCTTGCTAAAATTTCTGGAGTAGGCACTGCAAGTTCTATCACCCCTGTAGGTACAATTCCTCCAGCTACAGGTCTTGCAAAATTCTTTTCTGAAACAATAGGCCTTGGTCCTGCAACAGGAACAGCTATTGCAACTGTATTGACCACGGCTGCAATTGCAGCCACGATATATTTTGGTGTAAAATTAATCGGGAACCTTATTGCCCCTAATGCGCCAGGGGTTGTAAATGCTGTTGCTGCGGGTGCAGCTGGAGGATACATTGCAGGAACAATTGCAGGATTATTTACATCGGGATGGGCAACATTCGGAATTGGCGCTGCTGTGGGATTGCTCATATTCTTGTTTACATTCAATTCAGAGTCTGTTCAGATGGTTGCATTCCAGTGCAATCCATGGCAGGCACCGAAGGGAGGCTCAGATTGCGACAGATGCAACAACCAGGGACTACTTTCATGCACAGAATACCAGTGCAGAAGCCTTGGGCTTGGTTGTGAATTGCTGAATAAAGGAACCTCTGACCAAAGATGTGTTTGGACAAACAGAAATGATGCAACACCTCCTATAATAAAGCCATGGATTCAGGCTTTACTTCCAAATTACATATACACGCCAGATAATACCATCTCGCCTCCTGACAATGGGGTAAAAGTCCAGTACACCCAGACCACAAACGGATGCGTTCCTGCATTCACTCAGCTTCAGTTTGGAGTAACATTGAATGAGGCTTCAACATGCAGGGCTGACATATTAAGAAAGAATAATATTTCAAGCATGCTTGCCCCTCTAAGCAGCGGGCTATATATTGAAAATCATTCAATAAGCTTGAGCTTGCCTGGAAACTCATCATTCGCACAGGAAAACATCACGATTGAAAACGGCGGAAACTACCAGGTTTATGTGAGATGTGAGGACAAGGCGGGAAACAGCAACACAGGAACATTTGTTTTCAAATACTGCGTTGACAACGGGCCTGATACAACGCCACCATACATTTTGTCAACAAGCATAATAAACAACTCTCCTGTAAACTACAACCAAAGCTCAATTGACAGCTTCAAGGCTTATGTAAACGAGCCTGCTGAATGCAGATGGAGCTTCCAGGACAGGGATTATGATTCAATGGAAAACAGCATGAGCTGCACATCAAGTCTTGCCGGAGTGCAGGTTGTAAACGGACAGCAGGTATATCCATGCTCAACAAGCCTTACAGGAATCAAGGCAAGTGAAAACAATGACTTTTACTTCAGATGCAGGGACCAGCCTTTGCTGAAGGGAACTGCAAATGAAAACCAGAGAAACACAGACCCTCAGTCATATCATTATAGAATAATCGGAACAAGGCCTTTAGTGATAACCTCTCTTGGACCTAACGGAACAATAAGCGATTCCACTAGTGTGATAAAGGTTGAATTGACAGCAGAAACCTCTGCTGGTTACAGCGACGGGGCTGCAACATGCCAGTACAGCAACACAGGAAAAGAAGGAAGCTACATAAACTTCTTTGAGACAGAAACATTCACTCACAGCCAGGAGCTTCATCTTGCCGCAGGAAACTACACATACTACATAAAATGCTTTGATCTTGCAGGAAACACAGACTATGAAACTACAACATTCAAGGTTGAAACAGACACATCACCTCCTCAGGCTGTCAGGGCATATCACCAAGACAACTCGCTGACAATAATAACAGACGAGGCAGCTGAATGTGTCTACAACACTCAGAGCAGCATAGGCTGTGGATATGACTTTGACAAAGGAATAAGTATGACAACGCTCAATGACAAAGAGCATTACACAAACTGGAACACTCTCGTGAACTTCTATGTGAAGTGCAAGGACACTTACGGAAACCAGCCTTACCCTGACAGATGCAGCATAATTGTAAGACCTTATAGTTTGTAATCCTGAAATATTACTAATAACGAACAATAACTGCTTCACATTGTTTTATTTATAATTTATTCAGCAATAAATTAATAAACTTCTTTTGGGATGTTAAGATATAATGAAAAAAGGGGTTGCAAGGAATGAAAGGAGAGGGGGAAAGAAAGGCCAGGTGGAGCTTTCATTCGGCATGATATTTTCCATATTTCTAATAATAGTATTCATTGCATTTGCAATTTATGCAATAGGAAAATTCCTTGACATACAAAAATCAGCAAAGACAGGTCAATTAGTGCAAAATTTCCAGGCAGACATAGACAAGATGTGGAAAAGCTCGTCAGGTTCCCAGGAAGTTGAATATTCACTTGCAAATTCCGTAAGCCTTGCATGCTTCCAGGATTTTGAGCTTCCCAAAAAAGGCCCAAGGCAGGACATTTACGATGACCTAAGGCTTGCACGCAGCGAAAATGAAAACTTCCTGTTTTATCCTGTTGGCTCTTCAGGAGGAATATTGGGGATTGAAATAAAAAATATCAATCTTCAGCAAATGACTGCAAGTGAAAATCCTTATTGCATAGAAAATGAGAACGGAATAATCAAGATGATAATAAGCAAAGGTGCAGGTGAGGCACTTGTTAAGATAAAAAGATAAAATGTATACAATAAAGGTAACTTCTAATATAAGAAAAATTGATAAAATTCTCAAGAAGTATTGGGAAAAGCAGGCTTCAAAAGAAAAACCAGCAAAACCAAGACTAAAAATAGTCTTTATCACCTATGAAGAAAATAAAAAAATAAAGGGATATCTTTATGCCTTGCATATAAAAGACGGATATTATAATTATTGTGTCTTAGATGAATTAGTGACGGGAACAGAGGAAAGATTTAATAAAAGATATGCTAATAAATTAATAAAAAAATTTATAGATTACTGCAATAAGGAAAGAGTTTTTAAAGGAGCTGAAAGCATTACAGTTAATTTATACCCAGAAAATAAAATTGAAATGAAGTTGTTCAAAAAATTAGGTTTTGAAATAGGTCAAGAGGTATCTGGAATTTATTACATAAAATGGAAAGGAAACAAAAAAAGATAATAAAGAGAGCTCTCATATATATTCCTATATTCCATTCATTAGAAGAGTTAAAGGATGGACCTGACAAGATTTACAGGAAGCAACTTGGAAAAGAATACAATAGTTTTTCCAAGGATTTCGGAAAGAGATACAAAATTTTTTGGCAGAAAATAAATAGGCATTTGGAGAAAGAAAAAATCCACAAAATATATCAAGACTCATACTCCTTTCCTTATCTTTTTCCAGGTCATTTTATTGAAATGTTTAATCCTTCTCCAAATTCAAAAATTCTGACCAAACTGATAAAGAAAGGAGGGCATATGGTAAAGGCTGATTCTTTTTTCTATAAATTGACAGGGGATATTGACAAAAGGGATAATCATATTTTAAATAGGATAAATCATACATTAAAGCAAGGAGAAACAGGGGTTTTGTTTATGGGAGCAGGGCATAAAATTAAGGAAAAAATAAGAAGTAAAAGCTTCAATATAAATCTCAAAGTATTTGATGCTGGAATAATCTCATTAATAAAAGTTTTCAAAAAATACTTTCCAAAGTAAATACATTTATATAGCACTATCAATATTAATGTTGCATATGCTACAAAAAAGTAACTATGAAAAGGTCATGGAAATATTCTTTAAGGAGCCAACACAGGCACATTTTATAAGAGAGATAAGCAAAAGAATTCCTCTTGCACAAACCTCTGTAAAAAAATACATCATGGAAATAGAAAAAGAAGGGATGATAATCAAGAGGAAAACATTTCATTTTGACGGATTTTTAGCCAATAGGGATAATGAAAAATTTCTCTTTTACAAGAGGGCATACAATCTAATCTCGCTTTTTGAAGTCCAAGCTGAGATAGCGAGAAAGATTGCCCCTAAGGCAATTATTCTTTTTGGCTCATACCAGAGAGGAGAAGACATTGAGGAAAGTGACATAGACCTTCTTGTAATAAGCAAAGTAAGAGATGAAATCAGCCTTAAAAAATATGAAAAAGACCTGTTGAGAAACATTCACATCACCTTTGCGGTCGGACTGGAAAAACTTGATGAGAATATAAGAGAAAATGTAAAAAAGGGGTGGGTAATTTATGGACAAGCCTGAAGGAATATTCAGGGTAAGCAGAGACATGGAAAGGGCAAAGGATTTGCTTGAAATGGCTAAGGAAAGCCAGAACATAACAATAAAGCTCATACCGGAAACCCTTGCATACAAACTGCTTGTGGAATATTATGAAATTTGCGTCCAGCTTGCCACTTCCCTGATGTATATTGAGGGATATAAGACTCTGAACCATATTTCGCTGATAAACTTTTTGTCAAAGACAGGAGTTTTTAATCAGGATGAAATCCAAATTTTGGAGGGTATGCGAAGATTCAGGCATGGAACAATATATTACGGAAGAAAGGAAGGCGGGAACTTCTATATTAATCACAAAAAAGAAATAAAAAATATCATAAATAAATTAACCATTCTGGTTGAGAAAAAGCTTAAGGAAACAAATAAAAATGATTAAAAATACTGATAAAAAAGGCCTTGAATTTTCATTCAAAGTTCTGTTTGCAATTATTCTCGGAGCTTTCATACTTTTCCTTGCAATATACGCTGCAACGCGGCTGATTCCTTCCCAGAGCTCTGGAACAAGTGCAGCCCTTGCCAAGGAAATAGGCGTGCTGCTTAATCCTCTTGAAACAGGATTTGAATCAGGAAGAACCAGCGCAATTTTCACAAACACAGAGACAAGAATATACAATGATTGCAATAATTTCAGCGATTTCGGAAGCCAGCTAATACAGGTTTCGCAAAAAACATTCAACAAATGGCAGGCGCCAGGTGTTCAGATTGAATTTCAGAATAAATATATCTTTTCCGAGAGCTATGAAGAGGGAACAATTTTCAATATATTTTCAAAGCCACTGGAGATGCCATTCAAGATTGCAGACCTTGTTTTTCTAAGCTCAGCTGAAAAAAGCTACTGCTTTGTAAATCCTCCTGCATCAATAAAAGACGAGATTGAACAGTTAAATCAAAGCAATATAAGGACAGAAAATTGCGGCATAGTTCCTGCCAAGGTAAGAGTTTGCTTTTCTCCAGGGTCTGACTGCGATGTAAATGTGGGGTACAATGCAGGATGGGTGGAAAAAAACAAGACAAGAGTTTATTTTGCTGGAAATACCCTGATGTATGCGGCAATATTTTCCAGCAGCAAGATTTACGAATGTCAGGCTCAAAGGCTTGCAATGAGGGCAGAAGAGCTTGCATCAATATACCATAAAAAGCAGGGACTTGTTGGCAGCCAGGGATGCCTTTCAAATCTGGATATTTCATCATTCGCACAGTCTCTTGGCTCATATGACGATTCATCAGACCTTGGAGCATTGTATTCCCAGGCAGTTTTAATAGACAATGAAAATAGCATTTCATTATGCAGGATGTGGTAAATAAAATGAAAAAAGCAAAAAAGATAATCATGAAAACAGGAAAAAGGCTCTCACAAGTTCGGTCTACATTGCCAAGGCTTGGTCAACGTAAAGCCCAGTTCAAGATACAGCAGATGGCTTTCATGCTCATAGCACTTGTCGCTTTTTTTGCGCTTGTTGGAATCTTTGTGCTTGGATTCAACATTTCCCAGCTGAAAGGAACAGCAAGCCTTCTTGAAGAAAAAAATGCAGGGCTGCTTGCAATGAAGCTTGCGGATTCCCCTGAGTTTTCATGCGGCAATGCTTTTGATGAGATTTCCAGGAAAACAGGATGCGTTGATGCAGACAAGCTGATGATGGTGAAGCAGGACATAAACAAGTACAGGAATTTCTGGGGAGTTTATGGAATAGAAGTAAGGACAGTTTATCCAAAGCAGGAAACAGAAAAAGCATGCACTCTTTCAAATTATCCTAACTGCAATGTAATAAAGCTTCTGGAAAACTCATCCCAAGGATATGACTATTCAAACTTTGTCTCATTGTGCAGAAAGGAAAAATCTCTTGAAGGCGCTCCTTATGACAAATGCAACATTGCAGAAATAATCATCAGGTATAAAGGAGCTGCAGAATGAAAACAAGGAAAAGACTCTCACAAGTTCGGTCTACATTGCCCACGCTTGGTCAACGTACAGCTCAGGAAGAGATGGTAGGATTTGCAGTAATTGTGATAATTGTTGCAGTAATCCTTCTTGTGATGCTGGGAATATGGCTGAACAAACCGAAAGAGACTGCTGCTGAAAGCTACAAGGCAGAGTCTTTCATACAGGCATTTCTTGAGCAGACAACATCCTGCACAAGGGATTTCGGGCTGTCTTATTCCAATGTAATTGACCTCATATCAGAATGCGATTCAAAGCAGGTTTGCACAGGAGAGAATTCAGAGGCAGAATCTGTTCCAGCCTGCGAAATCCTCAATTCAACCATTTCAGAAATACTTGAAAGTTCATGGCCTGCAGGACCAGACAGGCCTGTAAAAGCCTATGTTATGAACATCACCTCAGGCAGCAATGAAATTGCATCTGCACAGGCAGGCAATGAAACATCAAACTATCAATCAGGAATCCAGGACTTTTCCAAAAGAGGAGCTTCTTACAGGATAGAATTCAGGGCTTATTATTGATAAAAGCACTTACTTTTTATTGCAATAGAAATCATTAAAAGAGCTGAAATCCTGTTTTTTTTATGTCCGGATTTGTTGAAGCCTTGAAATATTTCACAGCTTTGTTTCAGATAAAGACCAATTATTTAAGGTACATAAGGGCTGTATTTTTATACCGGTTAAAGCGCAAGGCAGAATTCCCAAGGGCATTTCTCAATCTGGAAGGGGCAAAATTTGTGACAAGGGAGAACAGCATGGACATAGCTCATCTATCAAGCCTTTATGAAAGGGAAACAACAAGATTGCTGATGGACATGAAACCAAAAATTTTTATTGACATAGGGGCCCATGTTGGAAGATTTTCCATAATTTTGGCAAAAAAAGGGTCTAAAGTGATATCTGTAGAACCAAGCAAAAGCAACTTCAATCAACTGAACAAAAACATAAAATTAAACAGCTTGCAAGACAGCATAATTGCCCTTAATGTTGGATGCTCTGATAAAAAGGGAAAGGAAACACTTTACTTTGTTTCCCAGAATGAGGGGCTGTCTTCCCTTGAAAAAAAAGACAATGCAACAAAAGAAACCATCATGGTAAAAAGGCTGGATGAAATCTGCAGGGAACTAAAGCTTAGTCCAGAATCCATAAGCGTGATAAAGGCTGATGTTGAAGGCTTTGAGCTGAATGTCCTGAAAGGCGCAGCCAGAATATTAAGAGAAAGTTCCCCTATTCTGGTAATAGAAATAACAGATAAAGGCAGGGAAAGGAAGATAAGGGAGTTTCTTGACAAGTTTGGATTTTCCTGCAAAAAAGTTCTTGACTTTAGAAATTTTATTTTTTCAAAAAGATAGATCAGATTTTTATATTAAGCACCAAATTATCCACAATAATTTCCGGCTTGTGCCTTATCCTATTCTTTGTCTTTTCCTCAACAAGCTCCAAAAACCCAAATCTTTCCAAAACTTTAAGGTCATCATTTACGGCCTTGAAGTTCCTGCCAAGCTTCTTGGCAAGGTCATATATGGAGATGGGCTTTTGATACTTTATTACATGCAGGATTCTTGCCTTTTCATTGCTTAAAAGCTGCCTTATGCTTAAAAGACTATCAAAGTCATAGCTTTCCTTGGAAGATTTTGACTTCTGGAATATTGAAAAAGCTCCCTTTGATTCCTCTATTAAAATTTCCCTTGTTTTTGTTTTTGCCATGAGTGTTATCCTGCTTTTTTGGAGTTTAGATATGATTTTAAACCATATTCTTTAGATAAGGATAAGTTATCTATATATATTAGTAAAATAGACCATATGTTAATAAATGTTTGTTTTTCAATTGTTTTTAGTACGCCGTTAGTAGTGTATTAATACCAAAGTAACAACATAAGATTTATAAACAAAACCACTGAAAACATGATTTTCGCGAAGGTGTAGCGGAAAAAAAGAGGCAAGGTTTTTAAAGAAAATTTACATAAGGTAATTACACCTTTTGGTGTTATCTAATAGGGGATATCATACTCACCAATAGTTTAACCCTATGGCTATTGATTGAGAGGTTGTCATAGACAACACAGAATAGAGTTGAAAGGAGGTTAAAAAATGAAAATTAACTTTAAGAAAATAACGGCTTTGGCTACAAGCGCATTGATGGTAGGTATGACCATGGGAGTTGCTGCTGCTGCAAACTATCCTGCACCTTTCGTGTCAGGAGGAGCAGCTAATGTGGCAATTGTTTATGGTACAGGAGCAGGAGTTTCACAGCTAGACTTAATCGAAGCAGGAAACATCCAATCCAGCCTACAGTCATACATGACAGGTACAAGCGGAGGTTCTGTTAGCACAAGTGGAGAGACAGTAAGTCTTGACACAAGCGCTGACAAAATCTGGCTTAACACATCATTGAACGCAGTAAAGTCAACCATAACAAAGAGCGATCTTCCAACACTTCTTGCTGATTACAGCTTCTCTGGAGATGTTACCTCAAAAGTAACTTCAACCATAAAGCTTCAGACAGGAACAGCTGCTGGTGCAGACAACTCTGGAAAGGTTATCTTTAGCAAACAGCCATCATCTAGCGATGATCCTGTGATAGGTATAAGCATGGGTACGAGCGCAACCTCAAGCCCATTGTATAACGCCTCTGCAACAATGAGCGCAATCAATTTCTCACATGCTGATTCAGAAGGTGAAGAAATTGTCCTTTTCGGACAATCATTTACAATTGCTTCTGAAACAGATACAACAAGCATTGTCTTGTTGGAAGATGCTGAGAAAGTTGATTTGACAAGCGATGCGCCTACTTCAACTGTAACAGTTGGAGGAGCATCTTACACAATTGAACTTGTTTCTGCTTCTGACACTAGTGCTACCATAAAGATAACAAATAGTGCAGGAGTAAGCGCTTCAAAGGAAATCAGCGAAGCTGCTTCAAAGAGAGTAAATGGAATAGACGTTGCTGTTACAAATGCAGATGAAACAAACTTGAAACTCTCTGCTACTATTACTGCCGGATCTGAAAAAGTCACATTGACAAGCGGTGCAATAGTTACTACAGGTGAAAGTGATGACCCTGTTGATGGAACTCTGGCATATATTGTCGGAGGAACAGGAGCTGCAACAGAGATAGCAATATCTGTGTTCAGACCTGATTCAACAGATGATGTCATCCTTCCAGGAGAATCCTTTGTGGATCCTGTGTTTGGAAGTTTCAAGGTTGACTTTGCAGGATTGAGCTCACCTTTAGATGATGTAAATAGAGACATGATCTCTATAACAACAGCTGGAGATGATACCATGAGTGTGAAGTTCACAGAACAAGGAGGATTTGAAAAGGACATAGCTTTCGCACACAATGAAAGCGGAGTATGGAAACTTGGAGATGACTCCAACTTCAGCATTGCAACAGCAGAAATGGCTAACCTTTCTTATGGAAGCAATATTGGTAGTGGTGGACTTTATACAAGCGATGACGGATCAGCAAAGTATGTAGTTGTTGGAAACGAGGACTATGGACATTTGCTTGAATTGTACGATGTTTACAACCAGACAACCGGTACAGGCGCCATAACAAACGACAGAGTAAAGTTCAAGGATTTCATTACAGGAGAAACTTATGAAACAACTTTCTCTGCAACAGAAGGTTCTGGAACAATAGATGTTGACGGAAAGAGATACACTGTTTACTTTAATGGAACAGGAGAAGATGGCTATGTTCAGCTTAAATACCCAACAAGCGACTCTGCTACTGTAAATACCTATACCTTGTTCCCAACGATAGAAACATCAAAGGGAGCATTGATTCAGTTCTATCAGCCAACATTACTAAACTTGACAGATATGAACTCATCTACAGGCAGGAACGACGCATTGGCTGGAACTCAAGCCATTGGTGGCGGTGCACAAATATTGCAATTGCCTGATGGAGATGGTTACACTAGCGTAACGCTTACAAACAACGCTACAGCTGGTTATGACTCAGATTGGCAAGTAGGTACAAACACAACAGCTCATTT
>CAYVSB010000010.1:6858-11673 GCA_964452855.1 Candidatus Woesearchaeota archaeon | reverse complement strand
TTTTGTCAGCTTTATTTTCATCTTATTTCACAATAACTTTTCCTTCCATGCTTGGGTGGAACGAGCAGTGATAAGCATATTCCCCTGGCGCTGTGAAAGTGTGGGAATATACCCCGTTCTTATAAAATCCAGAAGAAGAAAGTTCACCCCCTGTATCTGATGAAACGGAATGCTGCATAGAATCCTTATTTGTCCATTTCACAGTATCACCAACATTGATAGTTATCGTGGAAGGGATAAAATCAAGACCTGATATTGAAATTTCAATTGTCTTTGGCTGGCTTTGAGAAGAATCATTTGCAGTTTGGTTGTCTGAATTACCTGAATTATTTGCAGAAGGGCATGCGGCAAACTCGCAGTTATTTCCTGAATCCCGGCTGACATATGAACCATCAGAGCATTGCTTCACATCTGCTGCGCATACAACCCCCTCATCTGATTGCTGATTGAGGTAAAAATAAGCTCCGCTTGCCACAGCCAGCGCCAATATGACCAGAGCAATTATCACTCCCTTTTGCATTGAATATATAGGAAAGATATATTTTTAAAGGCTTCGTGCAGTGAAGCTGAATAATGAAAAAGCAAATGAAAAACAAAGGAGAAAGAATAGGGGCTGGCGGAAGGCTGGAAACCTTGGTAGATGTTAATCAAATAAAAAGAGCAGTGCCTCCTGAGATTCTTACTTCAGGGGAGTTGGGACCATACATAGGCATAGCAATATATGACTATGTAACAGGAATATCATACATGATGAACATGCCAAATTTCAAATCAGGTAAAATTGACTTGGACCATAAAATAAATGAGATAAAACAAACCTATCTAACTCCTGAAAGACTTGGGGCTGTCGCAACAGGAAACAGCGCTCTTTTCAGCTATCCAGACATAAGAGAAAGACAAAAAGAAGACAGGAGATATGTGGAAAACATCCTTAAAAAACATTTCAAAGAATCACATATAAGGATAGAATGGATGCCAAATAATTATACTGCTGAGCTTGTGATGGATACTTCGGAAAAAGAGCCGAGAATTATTAAAAGAGATTTGGAAGGACGGGAACACCCATTGCATGAAAGGAAATACAATTTCAAAAAGCTTAAAAACCTCCTAAAGCAGATAATTCTGTAAGCTGGGCAGTTAACTCCGGAATTGGCCCTTGAATGGGCAAATGTCGAAAAAACAACGATATTAATTCTCCCTTTAATGGGACTTCGCGAACAGCAATGTTCGCGTCGTGAGGGAAGGTCCGCCCACCACAATAATGCCATCATTCGAAAGGATGGTTGCCGCGAGGCAAGGCTCTGTTACAGAAACGACACAGCTTTCATGGAGCTAGGAAGCATGCGCTGAGCTGAGAAATGAAAGATTTGATGAAACGGGCATCCTGGCAGGTGCAAGGCTTTAAGCCGCTTAGTCAAATGTTAACACATTCTGTCTGCCTGAAAAGGCGGAGAATGACAGAAGGTGGCCTACGCCCAGCTTACTTATTTTTTGTTAAACAAAAGACTTAAATATATTAATTTTGAGAAAGAAACATGGAAGAAGAAAAAGCAAGA
Source organism: Candidatus Woesearchaeota archaeon (assembly GCA_964452855.1). Lineage (GTDB taxonomy): Archaea > Nanobdellota > Nanobdellia > Pacearchaeales > GW2011-AR1 > JAGVNG01. The sequence goes on along the minus strand of CAYVSB010000010.1, from coordinate 10,117 downwards.
AATAAATTTACCTTAGCAGAACTTGATGAAATTGCTGCTAATTTAGGAACGAAAATATACAACGAAACAAACCAATATTTATCTTCCAATGAGCATTTAATGATATCAAAAAAATATTCTTGGGCTTGAAGTCTGAAGACATTATTATTGATAAGGGACCAAGCAAAGGATTTTTGTTATCTGAATTATTTGAAAGAGTTTCACGTCAAGCAATGTTTGATGACAGGTTTGGTTAAATTTTATTCAAATTTCACAATTTCAAATAGCTTCTCTTAGAATAAATCAAAACTGCAGGTATTATCCAAAATTTACCCTCTAAGATATTCCCTTTTGAAATAGATAAGCACAGAGAGGGAAAGAATTATTGCTATGATGACAGAATATGCAACCATGGTGTTGAATATGTCAATCAAAAGTCCGAAGAGAATCGGACCTGCAACAGCGCCAAGAGAACCTATTGAATTGAGCGAGCCGTCAACTTCTCCAAGGTGAGTTCTCTCAGATATTCTTGCTATGACTCCTTTATTTGCAAGATAAAACAGCTCAAATATGCAGCTGGCAAAGAACACGGTGGCAAGGATTGCATAATAGTTGCTGAAATACATAAGACTGAATATAACAATGGCAAGGAGCAAAATTCCCGCGAAGTAAACGCTTTCTTTTTTCCTGTCTGCAATTTTTCCAAAGTAAACCCCAAACATTGTTGGAAGCGCCCATGCCAGCACGATTATCACAGAGCCTTCAATTGTTCCCCCTTTTGAAAATGCTATGGCTGGAGTGAAGAAATAAATCACTGAAGAAATTATCCCAAAAGTGAAATACATAATTGCAAGAAGCCTTAATCCCTTCTTGAATTTCCTGATTTCACTGAAGAATTTTTTGTAGGCATGCAATATGGGAATTCTTTTCTTTTTTGAAGGAGATTTCCCCTTCATTCTTGAAACAACAAAGAACGAAATTATGGAAGTGGGAGTTACTGCTAAAAGAAGCCAATGTATTGGAACATACTTCACAAGGAAAACCCCGATGACAACTGCAAGAATCCACCAGAAATTCGTGATGAAGTCAATTCTCCCGAATACCCTTGACTCTCTTGCATTCGGCGTGTGCCTTAGAATATATGTTTCTCTTCCTGTCTGGTCAAGAGAATATGCCACTCCGTTGAATGCCCTTGCCAGGACAATAAAGATTATAGCACTTGTCAGTCCTGCAAGGAAATAGCCAATGCCTATGAAAACATAAATAATAAGGGCAGCCATTATCATTCTTCTTGCCCTTACATGGTCAGCCAAAAAACTTGCCAGCGGAATTGAAAGGAAAAAGAATATGTTATAAGCAGAGGCAAGAAGCCCCATGCCAAGAAAATTTCCCGCGAAAATAAGCAAAAAGACAGGTATGAATGCCTCCCCGAGCCCCCACCCAAACCATCTTATTGCCGTAGCAAGGGTAATCTGCTTCACGCCTTTTGGAATTCCCTGCATCATATTATTGTGACTGAAAAAAAGATTATAAATGTTTTCAAGCAGATAAATAGAAGATTATTTTATTGGGGGTCTGGGATAGTGCGGGTCATTCTTAATAACCAAAAGCTCAAGCAAGTCATGATAATGTAACATTGTTTCTCTTCTAGAATCATCAATCTTAATCCAATATATCCCATCAGCATTTGCCTCATATCTTTCTTTCAAAAGGACTCCATGGCATAATCCTCTATGCTCATCCTCCAAAATTACATGTTGTCCTAAATTACTAAGGATTGCCTTAAATTTAGTATCTTGGCCTTTACCTATTGAAATTCTCTCAAGCTTCATGATTTTACTCAGAAATAATAAGTATAAAAGGATTTATGTAAAAAAATGTTGCCTTTCAATAACATTTAAAAGATATTCATGATTGTAAAAAATGGGGATTTAGCTCAGCGGGAGAGCACATGACTGAAGCTCATGTTGTCCGGGGTTCGACTCCCCGAATCCCCATGAACTCTGTATAACAATCTTTTTAAAACAGAAAAAGCCTCTTTCTTTGATTAAAAATGGCTGACGAATTCGGATTAATCACACTTTCAAGATTTAACCACCTGGAAGGCTATTTAGATTTGGCAATTAAAGACTTGGTTGATGAAGGAATTGCAACATTCTTCAATGAATTCCCTGAAAAGCCAATAAGAGTAATATATGACCAAAGAAAAAACCCTTATTTTCTAATTAATACAAATAATTTTGAAAAAGTGAAAGAGGAAATGAAAAAAAGGCTAATAATTCCAGAAGGCATGTTTAAATCAAGAAATTTCTTCATCCTTAGAAGAGGAATGAACTACATACATAATCAGATACAAAAAGAATATTCTTCCAAACTGCTGTGCGGAATAGAATGCGATTGAGGATTTTTGCCATTGGTTAAGAAACATTTATAAAACAAAACGCCTTAAAATTGCAGTAAACAAAAGAGGAAAAAATGGCAGACAAAAAAGAGAACATTGAGGTTATTGCTTACATTGTAGGAATACTAAGCTTGGTTTTTTCATTCATCAGCCCTGTGGCTGGATTAGTGCTCGGAATCATAGGGTTTGTACATGCTAAGAAAGAGAAATCTCCAATGTCAATGAAGGGAAAGAGACTGAGCATTCTTGGAATTATAATCAGCGTGATAATGATTGTATTGGTGATCGTGCTTGCAATTATTCCGACACTTGGCACATTAGTCATTCCTGGAGCATAAGATGAGTAAACAAATAGGAAAAAAGGCAGCAATTGAACTGAGCATGACCACATTTGTTACAATAGTCCTTGTTGTTGTCGTGATGGTTCTTGGAATATTTTTCATACAAAGGATATTCAAGAGCGGAACAAATGCAATTGACAGCATAGACAGCCAGGTTCAGGACCAGATTAACCAGCTTTTCTCAACAGAAGGAACAAAGATTGCAGTTTATCCAACATCCAGAGCAATAACCCTTGTAAAAGGCGATGACCCGAAGGGATTTGCTTTCTCAGTAAAGAACAACGCGGTGAATAGTGCTGACTTCAGTTATACCCTCACTTCAGATGATATTTCAAAGTGTGGAAGCACAATGACAAAACAGATAGCTGACAGCTATGTTCTTGGAGGAACAGGAAGTTTTTCACTTGGTCCAGGAAATCCCCTTGATTTACCAAGACTTGTAAAGTTTGAGGTTCCTGACACAGCGCCTCCTTGCACCATAATCTACACATTGGACATAAAGAAAGGAACAGAATCATATTCCGGTGCAGACATCTTT